>CAZIYK010000082.1:0-7773 GCA_964543445.1 uncultured Flavobacteriales bacterium | reverse complement strand
TCTTTAAAATACTTACTCAATTTTTTCTTACCCTTCATTCCCTGAGGATAAAATAGGTCACCTTCCTCCCATTTGCGAAGTTTCAACGGAAATTTAAGTTTATCTCTATCGAAATAAGCTACCGATTTATTTGAAGACTTCTCTAATTCAGATACCTTTTTTAACTGAATATGTAGAGGATAAATCAATTCTACAGTATTTCCTTCTATGTAAAACACATCCTCTTTCTGCTCTCTAATTTCTTCTAAAAGCAATCTATTCCTATCCTTTACTATTCGGTGTGTTGCAGAAAAATACTCCTTCCCTGACTCTAAATCGAAACTAGAAATTACATCATCAACATTGCTAAATCCGTATGGCAATAATTTTTCACGAAGCACAGTTTCAAAAGCTACAATCTCTTTTAATTTCGGAATATCAATCTCAACTACATTATCCGTTTCTTTCCAAAAATCGTAATTAACGCTGTCCAAATACGCTTTCTGAATTAATTCTGTTTGCCTCAGATTACTTACAGTTTTAAGGAACGACTCAACAAACGAAGGATTAATCTGCTCGAAAACAGGCACTAATTCATGCCTAATTTTGTTTCGTTTATATACTGTATCTGCATTACTTGAATCCTCTCTCCAATCTAATCCTACACCAACAGCAAACTCTTCAATATCTTTTCTAGAAAACTCTAACAACGGACGAACTATTTTCCCGTTTACATCTTTCATCCCCGTTAACCCTGCAATCCCAGTACCTCTAGAAAGATTCATTAAAACGGTTTCTATATTGTCATTAAGATGATGAGCTACAGCAATGAAATCGAAATTGTGTTTCTCTACCAAATCGTTAAACCAATCGTAACGCAAATCTCTTGCCGCCATCTCAATAGAAATCTTTCGTTCGATGGCCACACTATTAGTATCAAAAGAAGTTTTGAAAAGTGGTAAATCATTATCCTGAGCCCATTGTGTAACGAAACTTTCGTCCTCATCAGACTGTTTACCTCTGAGATTGAAATTAACATGAGCTAGCGTAAGGTTGAAACCTAAAGTTTTAAGCAAATAACCCAAAACCATACTATCCAATCCGCCACTAATTCCTAATAGAATCTTCTTCCCCTTTATAAAAGGCAATTTTGCATCAATATGATTTTCTAATTCTTTAATCATCACCTAATCGTGTTTTAAAATCTTAAACATGGCATCTGCTTTCAATAAAGTCTCATCAAATTCTTTTTCAGGATCAGATTTCGATGTTATTGCTCCACCAACCGTAAACGAAAGGTAGTGCATATCTTCATTATATAAAATTGATCTGATAATTACATTGAAATCAAAATCGCCATCAGGAGTAAAATAACCAACAGAACCAGAATACAAACCTCGTTTGGTACTCTCGTAAATATCTATCAACTGCATGGCTCTAATTTTTGGAGCTCCTGTCATTGATCCCATTGGGAATGCATTTTTAATAACATCAACAGGTGATATATTTTCATCAACCTTTGATTTTACAGTAGAAATCATCTGATGAACTTGTTGAAAAGAATAAACCTTGCAAAGCTCTTCTACTTTTACAGATCCTTTTTTGGCAGTTTTAGATAAATCGTTCCTCACCAAATCTACTATCATCACATTCTCTGCTCTTTCCTTTTTGTCTTTTTCAAGATTGGAAATAATTTCCAAATCTTCCTTGGTTGTTTTACCTCTTTTTGCGGTACCTTTTATTGGTTGTGATATGATTTCATCACCTTTTTTCTGTATAAATCTCTCTGGAGAAGCTGATATCAAGTAATGTTTATCTAATTTATAAAACGATGCAAAGGGTGGAGTAGAAATTTCATCAAGCATAAAATACTTATTCACAGGATCGATTATAGCATTCTCCGAATAAAACTCCTGACAAAAATTAGCTTCGTAAATATCACCTCGTCTAATGTGATTCTTAATTCTATTTACATTACTGATATACGTATCCTTTGGAATTCTATTTTGAATATTAAGCCTTGACTCCTCTACTTCTACATCAATTTCAGTATTCAATACTTCTTCTAGAATCTTATCTATCTTGCCTTCTTTCATTGAACTTAAATAAGACACTTCAAGTTTATTTCCTTTCAGAAAGAATATAACTTCAGGCTGAAAGAAATGCAAAGATGGAAACTTAACACCATCATAATTAGAAGAAGTTAATTTCTCAACATCATTCTTAAGATCGTAAGTTAAATATCCGAAAATCCAATCTTGTGTAGATAATCTGTATTTTTCTAACTCATCAAAAGCTCCTTTATCACTCTCCAATTTAATTTCAGAAACAGGAAGTGTTGCACATACAAAATCGTAATTAGAGTATTTGTCTATATAATTGTTCGAATCCAAAAGAACAAATACATCAAATTGTTGTCCCCACCTCAACAACTGCTTCTTAACATGTTTAGCATCTTTAAGGCAGAGTTCTATCTTATTCCTTTCTATCATTTCCTGAATTAAATTGTTTGGTCGGCAAATTTACAAAAAGATGTAGTAGTAATTTGCTTAGATTTAGGAGATAACATTTTATTGTATTAACTTGAAGGTTAGATTAATGCAATCATCGGTTTTTACAATCAACACTAATTGCAACAACGCTAAAATCACTTAACTCATGCTAGAAAAAGTTTACGGAGGAGCAGTTTTTGGAGTATCAGCAACTACAATCACCATAGAAGTGAATGTGGCAAAAGGCGCAGGATATCACTTAGTTGGATTACCAGATTCGGCAATAAAAGAGAGTAGCTACAGAATAAGTGCGGCATTAAAAAACAATTCTTACAAAATGCCTCGCAAAAAAATCACTATCAACATGGCGCCTGCAGACATGCGTAAGGAAGGAAGCGCCTACGATTTAGGTATAGCCATAGGAATTCTAGCAGCATCTTCGCAAGTAAACATACCCAATCTATCGGAATATGTAATTATGGGCGAACTATCGCTAGACGGTAGCCTACAACCAATTAAAGGAAGTTTGCCAATAGCTATAAAAGCTAGAGAAGAAGGATTTAAAGGTTTGATAGTTCCTATTCAAAATGTAAAAGAAGCTGGAGTTGTAAACAACCTAAAAGTTTACGGAGTAGAAAATATAAAACAAGCCATAGACCACCTCGAAGGGAAAAAACTTATTGAACCCGAAGAAATTAATACACGAGAATTTTTCTACGAAAGTCTCAACAACTTTGATTTCGACTTTGAAGAAGTAAAAGGACAGGAAAACATAAAACGTTGCTTAGAAATTGCAGCTGCAGGCGGACATAACGTGATTATGGTTGGTCCTCCAGGGTCGGGTAAAACTATGCTTGCAAAACGTATTCCTTCCATACTTCCACCGATGAGTTTGCAAGAAGCGTTAGAAACAACTAAGATTCATTCGGTTGCAGGAAAAAATACAGCTAATGGATTAATGACTACAAGGCCATTCAGAAGTCCTCACCACACAATTTCTGACGTTGCTTTGGTTGGAGGAGGCTCATATCCACAGCCTGGCGAGATTTCTCTTTCACACAACGGAGTTTTATTTTTAGACGAGCTGCCAGAGTTCAAGAAAAATGTTTTAGAAGTATTGCGTCAACCTTTAGAAGACAGAGAAGTTACAATATCTAGAGCCAAATTTACAATTACGTACCCTGCTAGTTTTATGCTTGTGGCGTCAATGAATCCTTCACCTAGCGGATATTTCAACGATCCTGAGAAAGCTTTAGTTTCAAGTCCATACGAGATGCAAAGGTATTTGAGCAAAATTTCTGGCCCGTTATTAGATAGAATAGACATACACATAGAAGTAACTCCTGTTCCATTCGAAAAACTTTCGGAAGAAAGAAAAGGAGAGTCGAGTAAAGTAATAAGAGAAAGGGTTATAAAAGCTAGAGAGATTCAAGTAAATAGATTTCGAGATATAGAGAATGTACACTACAATGCTCAAATGGGGCCAAAACAAATAGCTGAATTTTGCAAATTATCAGACGAAGGCAAAGCCCTAATTAAAACAGCTATGGATAAGTTAGGACTTTCTGCCAGAGCTTACGACAGAATACTAAAAGTAGCCAAAACAATTTCGGATCTCGAAGGAAAACCAAACATAGAAAATCACCATATTGCTGAGGCTATACAATACAGAAGTTTAGATAGAGAAGGTTGGTTGGGATAGCTCAATATTTTCGTTTTAAAACATTATCTTCAAAAGAATTTTGTAGTAAATTCGCTCAAAATTTAAATCACAATATCCAATGAGCAACAGCAAGCTATATCCTTTAAAATTTGAGCCAATATTAAAAGAAAAAATTTGGGGAGGAAACAAACTTGAAACAGTCCTTAACAAAAAAATAGAAGCGGATAACGCTGGAGAATCTTGGGAAATTAGTGGCGTAAAAGGAGATATTTCTGTTATTGCTAACGGATCTTTAAAAGGTAAAAATCTACAAGAAATACTATCAGAATATAAAGATAAGCTTGTTGGAAAAAGAGTTTACGACACTTACAAAGATGAATTCCCGCTACTTATAAAATTTATAGATGCCCAAGACGATCTTTCTATTCAAGTTCATCCAGATGATGCACTTGCCAAAGAAAGACACAACTCTTTTGGTAAAACAGAAATGTGGTACGTAATTGATTCTGACAAAGATGCAGAACTTATTTCTGGGTTCAACCAAACAATAGATAAGGAAACTTATTTATCTAAGTTAGAAAATGGAGAAATTACCGATATCTTAAATTCAGAAAAAGCAAAATCGGGAGATGTATTTTTTATTCCTGTAGGTAGAGTTCACGCTATAAAATCTGGAATTTTATTGGCAGAGATTCAACAAACTTCAGATATTACTTATCGTATTTACGATTGGGATAGAGTTGACGACAACGGCAACGGTAGAGAATTACATACAGAACACGCTCTTGATGCTTTAGATTTCAAGAAATACGATAACTACAAAACTGAATATAGTATTGTAAAAAACGAAAGAATACTTCTTGAGAAAAGTCCTTACTTCGAAACAAACCTATTTGAACTAGATTCAAATAAAAAACTTAACTATTCTGATCTTGACTCTTTTGTGATTTACATGATTATGGATGGAGAAGTGAATATAAAATTTGAAGAAAGTGAAATAAATGCTAAAAAAGGAGAAACAGTACTGATTCCTGCATCAATTACAGATATAGAATTAGAAGTTGTTGAACCCGTTAAACTTCTTGAAGTTTACATTCCTAAAGCATAAACGTGGCTACTTTCAACAATTACATTTAATCAAATTTGAGTTTTTAATAAAGTTTTAATATGGCTGATAATCTGAATATAAAATGGCTAAGAAATATAGCTTTTAGTCTATTTTTTATAATGCTATCTCCTTCATTAGCTTCGGCTAAGAGTGATTCTTTAGCTGTTTTTAATATATCTGATATAAACTATAAGATAGAAAGGGCAAAAAGAACCATATCTAAAATAAACTTTGTTGAAAGTCAGGAAAATGAAATTGCTAGGATTGATAGCATTTTAGACCATCAGAAAGAATTCATCAATAAACAAGCAGAAGAATTCTATTCATTCAAACCAAACGGTTTATCTAAAGTATTCCTTGCCAACACATTCCGTATATGGAAAGAATACAGCAATCATCTAAAAAAACTAAATGATAGCAACAATCATAGGTTTGAAAAAACCGACATAGATTCTAGAACCTTAAGTAAATTAAACTCTGAATTTACAGAACTAAAACAGAAACTTAAAGAGAAGAAAGGGTATCATTTAATTATTCAGCGAATAAATGACATATTAGATAGAATAGATAAAAAGCAAAAAGAGCACTACGCTTTCTTAAAGAAAGTAATTAAAATTGAAGACAAAGTAGATGAGCTTACAAGCATTGTTGACGAAACACTCAATTATACTCAAAATCTACTAAATGAGAAAAAGAAAAACACATTCAAACTAACCAATCCTCCTATTTGGAAAACCCAATTTGAAGATGGCAAATACCCTAATGCTTCATCGAGGTTAGCGAAGGCGTGGTATGAAAATAAAAAACTTATTGTGAATCAAGTTGAACTAGTTCACGATAAGATTCCTTTTTATTTTATATACTCTCTTATGTTAGTATCTCTGATATATTTTACCCGAAAAAAATACATTGGATTGAAATTAGATACAGATACTAAAGGATTTGTTTCTATAAACAGAATATTAATAAACAACCATATCCCTGTTTATATAGCATCTGTAATAGCTTTATTGCTGATGATGTTTCCTTCTACACCTATATTGTTTTCAAACTTTCTAGGTGCAACTTTGTTACTTTTAACATTTTTTATTCTAAAAAATTCAATTTCAGATAACGATAGGAAATTAATAATTAACTACTTCATAATTGTAAATATTTACAATCTAGAAATTATTGCATGGTATTTTGGAGGTTATGCTAGACTGTATTTTCTAGGAGAGATAGGAATAGCTTTGTTCCTACTAATAGGCTATTATTATAGTTTTATAAAAGACCCTAAGCAAACTTCTGAATTCACAAATTATTCAAAGAAATTTCTACCAATTATAATATACGCCTACATTGTATCTGCTATAGCTCAAATAACAGGTTTTGTGAACTTATCAATATTACTGAATAAGATTTTAGCTATAGTTCCTATGATTACTATAATCATATACATGTCTTTCAAAGTATTGAACGTATTTATAAATGCTATCTACGATATTATCTCTGTAAGATTACCTCTGTTTAACGAAATATTCCCAAAATTTCTGAAACGGTCGTTGGTAATAAATAAAATAATATTATTTGTTACATGGTTTAAGCTTTTAGCAATCGCATTCCAATTCGACAGAACTATAAACCAAATAATATCAGAAGTACTTGATTACTCTTTTACAGAAGGAGAACAAACTATTACTTTGGGTAGCATCTTGGCTTTCTTAGTTATAGTTTTTGCTACATACTACGTTTCTAAAATTACATCTAAGATATTTAGTAACGAAAAGCTTAGAACTAGCAGAAAAGCTCCTAGAGGATTCTTTTCAGCAACATCTCTTTCATTGAGAATGATTATTATAATGTTCGGAGCTTCGTTAGCTATGTCTATAATTGGGTTAGATCCTAATAAATTTACAATTATTGCAGGGGCATTAGGAGTTGGTATTGGTTTCGGACTACAAGACTTAGTAAATAACTTCATATCTGGTTTAATATTAATTTACGGAAGACCTATACAAGCTGGCGACACTGTAGAAGTTGATGATTTACTAGGGAAAGTTAAAGAAATTGGCATCAGAAGTAGTATTCTTAATACATACGATGGAGCAGAAATATTAGTTCCTAATTCAATACTAATATCTAACAAACTTACAAACTGGACATTGTCGGACAATAGAAAGAGGGTTGAAGTATTTGTAGGTGTAGAGTATGGAGCTAATTTAGAAGAAGTAATTGAAATCCTAGAAGTAGCAGCAAGTAGAGTTGATATGATTCTAAAAACACCTGAGCCCGTAGCCCTATTTATGGAATTTGGAGACAGCTCATTAAATTTCAGATTGCGTTATTGGGTTTCTTACGAAGATGGTTTCTCATCAAAAAGTGAAGTATCTATTATCATATATAAAATGCTAGAAGAAAAAGGAATAACAATACCTTTCCCTCAACTAGATGTTCATCATTTTACAGATAATAATACAGAGCAAAACAGCGAAACTATAGATAAAGAATAATTATAGGTAGGCACAAAAAGTAAACGCTAGGGCAAAAGC
>CAZIYK010000081.1:0-7877 GCA_964543445.1 uncultured Flavobacteriales bacterium | reverse complement strand
GTAGGTATTTATTCTTAAATGCTTTTGTCCTAATCGTAGTAATAATTATGCATAAAATATATATCTTTCAGTATTAAAAAATATGTTTATCAAAATGCCATTACCTATTTTTAAAAGAAGCTTTTTCTTAATTCTAACAATTATTGCTAGTATAGAATGCAAATCTCAAACCGGTACTATCGACGAATATTTTTCTGATGACTCTATAAGTTTCCATTCATTTTCGGAAAATGTAAAAATCATAGACACAGCGTTTTTCATGCCTCAACTGAATAGGACTAGACGTATTTGGATTTACTTACCTGAAGGATATTCAAATTCTAAAGAAAAATATCCTGTAATCTACATGCACGATGGACAGAATATATTTGATAGCTCTACCTCTTTTGCAGGCGAATGGAGAGTTGATGAAACTGCCGACAGCCTAATAAAAAATGGATATAAAAAAGCAATTATAGTTGGGATTGATAATGGTGGTGAGTATAGAATAAACGAATTAACACCATTTGAGAATAAAGAATACGGTGGTGGTGATGGAAGGTTATACATGGATTTTATTGTAAAAACACTTAAACCATATATAGATAGTACTTATAAAACTTTACCAGATAGAGAAAATACTTCAATTGTAGGGAGTTCGTTGGGAGGACTTATTTCGTTTTATGGGATAATGAAATACAAAAATGTTTTTTCTAAAGCTGTATTAATGTCCCCTTCTTTTTGGTTCTCAAACAGAATTTATTTCATCCCTGAGAATAAAGAGAGTCTTCCTATAAAATTATATTTTATTGCGGGAGATGACGAAAGTGAAACTATGGTTTCCGATATCGAAAAGATGACGGCTAAACTCGATAGATATAAATATCCACAAGAATCTTATAAAGTAAAAATTGTAAAAGGAGGCAAACACAACGAAAAATCGTGGGGTAAACAATTCCCTGATGCCTACATTTGGTTGACTCAATAGTTTGCGTCAGTATAAAACACTGAAGAATTAAATCAAAAAAAACACCAATAGAATGTTTATTAGTTCTATTGGTGTTTTTCTATTTATGTAGATAACTCTATTTCTCTTGTGTCTTTTTTTCTGCTGCTTTCTTTTCTAATTCAGCTTGAAGTTCTTCAAGAACAGGTTGAACAGTGCTGTTTGGTAATTTTGAAATTTCAATATACATCAATCCATCAATAGCATCGTTGAATTTAGGATCCACGTTAAACGCAATAATACGTGCATTTTGTTTAACATATTTTTTCATCAAAACAGGCAATCTCAAACTACCAGGCTCAATATCGTCTATGATTTTATCAAACTTGTTTAAATCGGCTTTAGAAGCATCAAAAACAAAATCTTTATCTTCTTCTTTAAGCTTAACTTTGTACTCTTGTTTTGGTCTAATAAACTGCGCTATATACGGATCGTAATAATGAGATTTCATAAACTCTATCATCAACGATTTAGAGAAATTAGAAAACTGATTACTTATACTCACTCCTCCTAATAAATATTTATACTCTGGGAATTTCAATGTTAAAGCAACAATTCCTTTCCATAGCAAAAATAATGGCATTGGTTTTTGTTGATATTCTTTAACAATAAAAGCACGTCCCATTTCTATAGTTTTCGACATCATTTCGTATAGCTCTGGCTCGAAACGGAAAAGTTCGTGAATATAGAATCCATCAATTCCATACTTTTTGTAGATATCAATTCCCATACCCATACGGTATGCTCCAGCAATAACATTATTTTCGCGATCCCACAAAAATAGATGCTTATAGTACTCATCATATTTATCTAAATCAATCTCTTGATTTGTACCTTCTCCTACTTCTCTAAAAGTAATTTCGCGTAATCTACCTATTTCGGTAAGAAGATTTGGTATTTCGTCTGCATCAGCAAGGAATACTTCGTAATTCTTACTTTCAAGAATACGCTTATCATTCTCACGCAAAGAATCAACTTCCTTGATGATATCACCTGTTGGTACAGGAAGGATAATCTCTTTAGGAGTTTTATCGTATGAGAATTTTTTTAGACGTTTTTCTTTCTTGGTTTTGTTGAAGGCTTTAGCAAGGATATATGTTTTCTTACGTAGGAAACTAGCGAAATCATCAAAACTCGTATGTTCTGCTTGCTCCTTTACAGATATAGGTTTTCCTATTCTTATTTTTATAATTCTATCTTTCTGACTTAAAATTTCGGATGGCAACTTAGCTGTTCTTAATGTACCATTCAAAGCAGATAAGAAATAAAAAGTTTTACTGTTTTTGGCATGAAAATATATAGGAACAACAGGCACTTTTAGTTTCTGAATTAACTTTATGGCTCCATCTTCCCATTCTCTGTCTGTAACTTGCTTCTCACCTTTTTTAAATGTAGAAACTTCTCCTGCAGGAAATATACCTAATGCATTTCCATTTTTAACGTGTAGCATAGACTCCTTCACTCCTATCAAACTAGATTTTACATCTTTATGATCTTCAAACGGATTTACAGGAATAACCATATCTTTCATAGGTTCAATTTTCTGTAACAAGAAGTTACCCATAACCTTGAAATCTGGTCTTTTTTCTAAAAGTAATTTCAATAAGATTATACCATCCAAAGCTCCTAAAGGATGATTGGAAATAGTGATGAAAGCTCCATCTTTTGGAATACGATTTAAGTCGGTTTCATCTACTTCAAATTTTATTTCAAAATCTTTAAGTAGTCCGTCAAGAAATTCTACACCTTCGTATTTGAGATTTTTAGTGTAAACTTCATCCATTTTATCAAGCTTTATAAGCTTAAACAAACCATTGGCAATACCCTTACCAACAATGCCAAACTTATCTAATTTTAATGCTTTTGAAAATTCGCTAACACTTAATAATCCCATTATCTTTTTATTTTTTCTACAATTAACAAATATATAAATTTAGATCTTATTTATTAGACTCTATCTAACAATATATTGAGCCGTCTCTCTACTGAATTGTTTTAGCAGAATTGTTTTGCCTTCCTCAAACTCAATAATATTAGCATAATTGAAATGTCGGATGGTGTACAAATCTACATTAGTGTTATACTTCAATCGATATTTACTTTTAAGGCTAGTTAAGAATTTCTCGAAACTATTAAACTTATCTGAAAGTGATAGAGTAAAACTAATTGCTGAGTTCTGCATCAAATTAACTTTTAACTTATGCTTAGCTATTAGAGCAAAAATCTCACTTATATTTTCTTCTACAATAAATGAAAAATCTAAAGCTGAAATAGAAAGGAAAATTTGATTTTTCTTAATTATATAACAAGGAATTAAAGGTTCCATATCGGCACCTTTTGTAATGATTGTTCCTTCAGCACTAGAATTATTAAAGTTTTTAACATAAAGAGGAATTTCTTTATGCTGAAGTGGTTGAATTGTTTTAGGGTGAATTACTGTAGCTCCAAAATAAGAAAGCTCGATTGCTTCTCTAAAAGAAATCTGATTTAATAGTGTTGTTTCATTAAAAAAACGAGGATCAGCATTAAGTATTCCATCTACATCTTTCCAAACAGTTACGCTTCTAGCATTTATACAATAAGCTAATATTGCGGCACTATAATCAGAACCTTCTAAACCCAACGATGTTGAAAAATTATGTTCATCAGACCCTATAAAACCTTGTGTAATACTTATCTGATCAGTACTTATTATTTCCTTGGCATTTTCAAGAGTTAATGTCCAATTTACATTAGCATCTCTATAAGTATTATCTGTCTTGATAATTTCTCGTGCATCTACAAAATCATTATGAACTCCTACATGATTCATGTAACTACTAATAATTGTAGACGACAACATCTCTCCAAAATAAATTATCTGATCGTAAACAAAAGCTCTTTTTGGCGACTTATTTAACTTAATAAAAATAAGTAACTCATCTTTTAATGCATCTATTTCCGAAAACACTAAATGGCTTTTATTCTCAAATAAATCCACACACATATCGTGATGATAATCGAAAATGTAATCTATTTGTGAATAAACTCCTGATGATTCAGTCATGTATAAATCAACTAATTTTTCTAGAGCTCTAGTAGTTTTATCCATAGCAGAAACTACTAGAAGTAGCTTGTTAGTATTTTCTTCTTTAACAATTTCTACTAAATTTTTAACTCCTTCGGCATTCTTAATTGATGCTCCTCCAAATTTATATACCCTCATCTTTTTCTTATAAAATAGCCTCAAAAATAACCCAATTTAAACTAGTATTTCATTATTGAGATTAAAACTTTTTTAGAGGTAGTTTCTGCACGAAATCCCCAAAAAAACATATAGGATTATAACTAATTAATACTCTTATTTTTAGATATTTGTTATACACAACTAACAACAACAATATGAGTACAACAATTGGAGAATTCATTATCGAGTCTCAAAATCATTTTAAATACACTACAGGGGAGTTATCAAGATTGCTTAGTTCTATAAGTTTGGCAGCTAAAGTTGTAAACAGAGAGGTAAATAAAGCAGGTCTTGTAGATATTTTAGGAGAACAAGGAAGTAAAAATATTCAGGGTGAATCTCAACAGAAATTAGATGTTTTTGCAAACGATGCTTTTATCACTGCACTCACAAACAGAGAAGTTGTTTGCGGAATTGCTTCTGAAGAAAACGACGAGTTTATAAAAATTGAAAATGGCGATAATATTGCATCTAAATATGTGGTATTAATGGATCCTCTTGATGGATCGTCTAACATAGATGTGAATGTTTCGGTAGGAACAATCTTTTCAATTTATCGAAGAATTTCGGAAACAGGTTCTCCTGTTATCATTGACGATTTTCTACAACCAGGTAGCGAACAAGTAGCAGCGGGTTATGTTCTGTATGGATCATCAACTATGATGGTCTACACAACCGGTCACGGAGTTAATGGATTTACTTTAGATCCTTCAATCGGTTCTTTTTATTTATCACATCCCAAAATGCAAACTCCTCAAAACGGAAAAATATATTCTATTAACGAGGGTAACTATGTACATTTTCCACAAGGAGTAAAAGATTACATAAAATACTGTCAGGAAGAAAAAAACGATAGACCATACACTTCGAGATACATTGGATCTTTAGTTTCCGATTTTCATCGAAATTTAATTAAAGGAGGAATCTACATCTACCCTACAAGTAGCAAAGCTCCTAATGGAAAATTACGTTTACTTTACGAATGTAATCCTATTGCTTTTTTAGCAGAACAATCAGGAGGAATGGCAACGGATGGTTATCGAAGAATAATGGAAATAAAACCAACCGAATTGCATCAAAGAGTTCCCTTCTTTGTAGGATCGAAAAATATGGTAATGAAAGCCATGGAGTTTATGGAGAAAAACGAACAATAAACCATACAATTTTCAATTACCTGAAACATTCGCAATAATTACGATATGAAAATAAAACATAGCGGGGCCAAATATTCTGCCATAGTGAGTATTGGTGAAAAGCTTAATGAATTAGAAAAATCTAGTGGCGAAAAATATCTCAGATTAAATAGAGGTATTCCATCTGTTACAAATATAGATTTATCTGAAGTAGTTAAATTAATTGATTTTAATTCTCCTAGCATTAAGGTTTACCCTAATAATTCAGGTATTCCCGAACTGAAATCAGCAATAAATAAATCGTTTTTCAACAACAAAATAGATGTTAATAATCTGTTTGTTACCGCTGGCGGAATGAATGCTTTAGACTTAGTATTTAAGACTTTAGATTTAGATACGGTTTATTTACCTGAATTTTATTGGGGTGCCTATGCCAATTTATTGAAAATAAATAACATCGAAAATGATACATATTTTTCGTTTGATGATTTAGAGAAATTAGACCACAAAGATTCTGCTGTAATTATTTGCGACCCTAACAATCCAGTTGGAAACAAATACAACGACGACATGCTATTAGAGCTTGTGAAAAAGTTGGAACGAAAAAACATTACCGTAATTTGGGATAGTCCTTATAGAAAAATATTCTACGAAGAAGATGATGATTTCTACGTGAAATTATCAGAATGCAAAAATGTAATTTTAGTTGAAAGTTTTAGTAAATCTATAGGATTAAGCGGACAACGTATTGGTTTTATTCACACTACAGACAAAGAGTTCAATGATGAGTTTAACATCAATTTACTGTATGCGACTAATGGGATTAATGCATTTGCACAAATACTTGTTGCCAAAATACTAACTACTCCACAAGGCATGAAAGCAGCTAAAGAGTTTAGAAAAGCCACAATTTCGGACATGAACAAAAACATAGATTTACTTAAATCTAAAGGTGTTTTGGCAAAAGAATTTTATCAAAGCTCTACACCTGTAGGTATTTTTGTTATAGTAAACAAAAGTGAAGAAGAACTTTTAAAGGCCAAAATAGGTAGTGTTAGTTTATCTTATTTCACAAAAACAAGTAAAGACTTTGCTAGTAATTTTTCTAGAATTTGTATTGCAGTACCAAGTGAAGAATTTGCTCGATATTTCAATAAACTATAAATTACCTTTTCAAAAAATAGGTAACTGAAAAGTTTAGTAGTTTTTCATTAACTTCATCTTTTATAAACTTGAATAATATGAAAAGACTTTTACTACTTATATCCATAATTGCAACAACAACTATCCAAGCTCAGGATAGGCATTATTGGTATCAACAATTTGGAGGAAAATCTTCAATGCTAGGAGGTGCAGTAGTTGGAGATGTAACAGATAATAGTGCTGGATTTTACAATCCTGGAGCCATCGGTTTTATAGAAAATAACACGCTTTCCATAAGTGCAAATGCTTATAGTTTGGCTTATTACAAAATCGACAATGCTCTTGGAGAAGGTATCGATGTTCATCAATATCCTTTTATTACTTTCCCGCAATTGATTGGTGGTTTTGTTCCATTCGTTAAAAATCAGAAATGGAAATGGAGCTACTCTCTTATTACAAGGAACAGTAGTAATTTTACTATTTTTTCGAGATATACTGACACTAGAGATGCTATAGAACACTTTGAAGGCGATGAGCATTTTATTGCAGGTTTCGAAATTCAATCAGTAAAACAAGAACAATGGGGAGGAGTTTCTGTTGGTACACAATTAAACAAACATTGGTCATTTGGTGCTTCAATGTTTATAGCGTATAAGAATGTTCAAGGATCGGAAAGAGTATTTTACAAAGCATACCCTCAAACCGATAACCCTACAGATAGCGATGGAAATGAAGTAGATTTCTATATTGCAAAATTAGGAGAAAATAGATTTTACGATATTCCTATTGTAAACATAATTTGGAAATTCGGATTAGCTGCAGATTACGATGCTTGGAAATTTGGGTTTACTACTACCCTACCTGCAATTAATCTTGGATTTATGAACTATGGAGATTCTCAAAGAGAATTTGAAGCAAGCAACCTGTATATTGAAGACATTTTTCTATCAGATTATTTAGAAATAGGAAGACAAACAAATAACCTTACTTCCGCAAGGACTCCGCTATCATTTGCAGGAGGTTTTTCAAGAAAAATACCTAAAGGAAAAATATATTTCAGTGCAGAATACTTCTTTCCTATCGACACTCACAATTTGGTAACTGCTAGAGATCCTGAATTTGCATCAAGTCCAGGATTATCCCTAGAAAGAGAACCAAATCTAAACGTATCAGAAGCTTACAAAGCAGTTTTAAACATGTCGTTAGGATTTCAATATCAAGTTAAAGAGAATTGGAATTTACTTACTTCAGTAAGAACAGATTTCAACAACCACGCAGATATTGAATACAAAGACGACACCCCAATAGAACCATATTATTCTCCTTGGGATTTATACCACTTTACTTTGGGAGCAGAACATATTGGTAGAAAAAGTAATTTAACAGCAGG
>CAZIYK010000080.1:3792-7882 GCA_964543445.1 uncultured Flavobacteriales bacterium | reverse complement strand
CATCTATTAAAATTATATCTACTTAACTTTAATTTTAAACATTTCCTCTTCTCCTATATATCCACGAAGCACATCATTTTCTGATACCTTACCTACACCCGATGGAGTTCCTGTGAAAATATAATCTCCAATTTTAAGAGTGAAATACTCCGAAACGTGAGAAATAATCTCGTCAATAGAATGAATCATCTTCGATGTATTTCCTATTTGCACAGTTTCATCGTTCTTTTTAAGGCTAAAAGATAAATTGTTAAGATCTCCTAATTCTGATTTTGGAAGAAATTTTCCAATAACTGCAGCTCCGTCAAACGACTTAGCTTTTTCCCAAGGCAATCCTTTTTCTTTAAGTTTTTTCTGTAAATCTCTAGCTGTAAAATCTATTCCTAAACCAATTTCTTCGTAGTATTTGTGTGCAAACTTTGGAGCAATGTACTTCCCTACTCTATTAATCCTCACAACTACTTCTACTTCGTAATGTACATCGTCAGAAAATTCAGGAATAATAAAAGGCATCTTCTTCGGAAGAATTGCAGTATCTGGTTTCAGAAAAATTACCGGCTCTTTAGGTTTTTCGTTTCCTAATTCTTCAATATGTTCAGTATAATTACGGCCTATGCAAATTATTTTCATTGCTGATTTCTTTAAAAATTACATTAAATTCCAAATATTCACTGACATCAAATAAAGCGACAACAAAAGAAGAATAAATCCTAAAATTGAATATTTATCTCTTTCTCTTACCAAACGCATAGTGAACATAAATGTAAGTGTAGAGAAAAACAAACTAGAAAACGCTAAAAATTTAGTGTACTGAAAAAGCATCGGAAAATATCCAATAAATCGCGATACAGCTTCGTCGTTGGTTTCAGAAGCATATAACGCTTTCAACCATAACAAATGTATTATTGTCGGGAATATTATTAATAATACCGACCAAAATATATAGAACTTTTTACCTACAAAACTTAACATTACAAACGAGTATTAAACTTATTCATCAAATCAGAAATCTTCTCACTTTCACTTCTTTTATCGGCGGCCTCCTTATCTTCTTTATATTTTTTAAAAAGTCTTTCTAAAGTTTTCTTTGTATAAAGAGGAAAATCAGCACCCATCATCCAACCATAATATCCAGGCTCTTTTTCAAAAATATCAACCATTCTTTTGCCTTTATGCTTGCCTATATTTATTACTTCTTCGCCTTTATCGTTATATTTTATAAAACCTGCAAAATCAACATTTTCACCTCTAGATGAAAATTCACTAAGGAAATCCATATCGTTTTTTAGATCACCAGGATATCTATCAAGTTGAGCTTTAAGAATCTCATAAGTAGCTTCTGTATCAGCCTCTGCAGAATGAGCATTTGTTAAATCGCCATCGCAATAAAATTTATATGCCGCAACAAGAGTACGTTGTTCCATTTTGTGGAAAATATTCTGAACATCTATAAGCTTATTTTCTTCAAGATCGAAATCTATACCTGCTCTTAAGAACTCTTCAGCCAATAGAGGTACATCAAATTTATTTGAATTAAATCCTGCTAAATCACACCCCTTGATCATTTTATAAATCTCTGGTGCCAATTCCTTAAACGTAGGCTCATCCTTCACTTTAGCATCATCAATATGATGTATAGCTGTTGATTCTGGCGGAATAGGCATCTCAGGATTAACTAGCCATGTTTTACTTTCTTTTGTTCCATTTGGATTCTCTTTCAGAATAGAAATCTCTACTATTCTATCTTCGGCAACTTTTACACCTGTAGTTTCTAAATCAAAGAAACAAATTGGTCTAGTTAATTTTAATTCCATTCTAATATTTATGTAAAATAGCACACAAAGTGCAATTATATTCAAAACTTTCTGCTAAAATCAGCAATGCAAAATAAACTAAATTCTTTCAACAATTATATTTTTATATAAAGTAATTTTAGGTTACTGAATTGTTCTTCTCTTATAAAAATCAATTCTAGAAATGAATACCATCTACATAAACCCAATGACCATTTTCTTTTCTGAAAGTAGATTTTTCATGAATTACATTAGATTTTCCTGACTCCAAATAATAAGCTTTAAATTCAACAATTCCGAAATCGTCTTTTTCTAAACCTTCGGATGTATCTACTATTTCTAATTTCATCCAGATTACAGATTTTGCCCATTCCGCTATTTCTCGTATTTCATTCTTACTCTTAGGTCTTGTAGATGAATGATGACTTTTGTGTAGATATTCTCCATCAGCCAAACAAAACGCACTATATCGCGACCTCATTAATTGTTCGGATGTTTTGGCATTGAATATATTCTCATGAATAGGTCCACAACACTGACTATAATCTTTATCACTACCACAGAAACATTTCTTTATTTCTTTCATATTCCAAAATCTGCTATTTGATTCTTCAATTTTGTACGTGAAAACAAATATATGCGGTTTGTGCCATTAAATTTTCATATAAGACAAATAGTGTGATGGAAAATTTCTTTTTTAAAATCCATAAGAAATACATACATTTAAGACTTAAAACTATATTTAAAAATTATAGTTTACATCACTATTTTTTTCCTTAGTAAAAGTTTAATCTACCATTTCAAGAAAATGCAAAAAAAGAAAACAACGTTATTCCAGGCTTTAATTCCTATTATTGTTTTAATTCCGCTTCTAGCATACAACGTAATGATATTTGATGACACCCTTTCAGGAGCAAATCAGATGGCCTTATTGTTTGGTGCCTTAATCGCAGGATTTATAGGATATTATAATAATTACACATATGCTGATATGTTTAAAGGGGTTGCTGAGAATCTGAAAGAAACTTCTTCTGCCATAGTAATTTTGCTTTTTATAGGATCGTTGGCTGGTACTTGGTTACTTTCGGGTGTTGTTCCTGCAATGGTTTACTACGGACTTCAGATTTTGAATCCAACTATTTTTCTTTTTGCTACTGCTATAATTTCAGCATTAATTTCGGTAGCTACAGGTAGTAGCTGGTCAACAGTTGCAACTATTGGTGTGGCGCTTCTTGGTATAGGGAAAGCATTAGGTTTACCCGAAGAAATTATAGGTGGTGCAATTATTTCGGGAGCATATTTTGGAGATAAAATGTCGCCAATGTCTGATACAACAAACCTTGCCCCTGCTATGGCTGGTACAGATTTGTTTACGCATATCAAATACATGACTTATACCACATTCCCATCAATGGCGATAGCTTTAGTCATTTATCTAATAATGGGATTTTCGTATAGCGAAACAGCTGCAACAGTTGACATACACACTATTCAGGATGCACTTACTGACACTTTCAACATTACGCCATGGCTATTCTTAGTGCCTGTAATTGTAATCTTCATGATTATTAAGAAAGTTCCTGCTCTACCTGCATTATTCTTAGGAACATTGTTAGGAGGAATTTTCGCATACTTTTTCCAACCTCACTTAATTGAAATGCTTTCGGGAACAGATAAATTAACTTTCCAAATAACATACAAAACAATTGTTCAATCGATGATAGGTGAAACAGACCTATCTACACACAACGAATTATTAGATAGCCTACTTACTACAAGTGGAATGGCTGGTATGCTGAATACTATTTGGTTAATTATTACCGCAATGATCTTTGGTGGAGTTATGGAGGCTATTGGAGCTTTACACACAATCTCAAAAGCCCTACTAAAAATGGGAAAAGGAGTTGCATCGCTAATTATTGCTACTACAGGAACTTCAATTTTCTTCAACCTTACTGCTTCTGACCAATATTTAGCAATTGTTGTACCTGGTAGAATGTATGCTGATGCTTACCGCGAAAGAGGTTTAGCTCCTGAAAATTTATCTCGTACACTTGAGGATTCAGGTACAGTAACTTCTGTACTAATTCCTTGGAATACCTGTGGTGCTACACAAGCTTCGGTATTAGGAGTTTCTACTTTTGCCTACGCACCTTATGCATTTTTCAATATTTTGAGTCCACTTATGACTTTAACATTTGCTATTTTCAGAATTAAAATAAGAATGCTAAACGATGGTGATAAGACAAAAGAAATTAAAGAATCTGTAGAGAATAAATCTTAAATAAAAATTTGGA
>CAZIYK010000080.1:0-3692 GCA_964543445.1 uncultured Flavobacteriales bacterium | reverse complement strand
AATTCCATTAATCTAAAATTATACTTATATTTAAGTCTGATAATTTTTTAAGTTTTTGTTTCTTTGCACATCTAAAAAATCAGTCAATTGAAAGTAAATAGAGTCATAATTACAGGAGGTCCTAGCACAGGTAAAACATCTATAATTAACGAATTAGAAAGTAGAGGATACAACTGTATTCACGAAACATCACGAGAG
The DNA here is from genome assembly GCA_964543445.1 of uncultured Flavobacteriales bacterium. Classification (GTDB taxonomy): domain Bacteria; phylum Bacteroidota; class Bacteroidia; order Flavobacteriales; family JADGDT01; genus JADGDT01. The sequence continues at coordinate 3,494 of CAZIYK010000080.1, read as the reverse complement.
ATTATTCAAGAATCTCTAGCTAATAATTCTGATGTATTGCCATGGAAAGACTTAATGAAATTTAGCGAAAGGGTAATAAATCAACGTGTTGAACATTACCACAGTGTAGTAAGTAAAAACTCTAAAAAATATACTTTTTTTGACAGAGGTATTCCTGATGTTTTCGCCTACATGGAGCATGACAATCTAGAAATCCCCAAAGATTTCCTGAAACTTGGAAAATCTCTTAGATACCATACCAAGATTTTCATTACACCTGCTTGGAAAGCAATTTATGAAAACGACAACGAACGTGTTGAGGATTTTAGTAAAGCGGAGAAACTAGAAAAGTTTATTTACAACACATACAAAAATCTTGGTTACGAAGTAATTGAAGTTCCGAAAGCCACAATAGAGAATAGAATTCGTTTTATTTTAGATCATCTGGAGGAATAAAACTATAAGATTTTCGCATCTTTGTAATGATGCCAAATTCCATACACAACATATTAAAAAAATATTGGGGTTACGATAATTTCAGACCAAAACAAGAAGAAATTATTACCTCTATTTTGCAAGGTAAAGACACCGTAGCTCTACTTCCTACCGGCGGAGGAAAATCTATTTGCTACCAAGTACCCGGAATGGCTAGTGATGGAATTACTATAGTAATATCGCCACTTATTGCTTTAATGAAAGATCAGGTTGAAGCTTTAAATTCTAGAAACATTTCTGCAATAGCATTAACTAGCGAACTTAGCACAGAAGAAACAGATACTGAATTAGACAATTGTGTATATGGAGGAATAAAATTCTTATACATATCTCCCGAAAAATTAAAAAACGAAATTGTACAAACTAGAATTTCGCTGATGAATGTAGCTCTCGTAGCTGTTGACGAGGCTCACTGTATTTCGCAATGGGGACACGATTTCAGACCTTCATATTTAGATATTTCTACCATCAGAAATCTAATACCAAACACCCCTATTCTAGCTCTTACTGCCACAGCAACTAATCTTGTTTTAAAAGATATTTACAAATATTTAGAACTCAAAAATCCTAAAACCTATCAAACAAGTTTCAAAAGAGATAATCTGTCTTTTTGGGTGGTAAACGAAGACGATAAAATATATAGACTTTTAAGAGCCCTAAACAAGAATAAAGGTTGTGCCATAGTTTATGTTAGAAACAGAAAAAAAACTAAAGAAATTAGCGATACTCTAAACAATAATGGGATAAAATCTACATTCTATCACGCAGGTTTAGATAAGGTGGAGAAAACAAAACGCCAACATCAATGGATGAATAACGATGTAAGAGTAATTGTTTCTACAAATGCTTTCGGTATGGGAATAGATAAGCCCGATGTAAGGACTGTTATCCATCTCGACCTACCCGATAGTCCGGAAGCATATTTTCAAGAAGCTGGACGTGCTGGTAGAGATGGTAAAAAGGCTTTTGCCATTATTATTTACAATCAAACTGACGTTGACAATCTAATATCTTTTCATCTAAACAACCTTGCCGATAAACATATTGTTGCCAATGTACTGAGTTTGCTTTACAAGAAATATAGAATTGCAAATAATACTGAAGATGAAAATCTTTACGATTTTAATCTAGCTGAATTTTCAAATAAAAATAACCTTAATATAATTCAAACTTACAATGCTATAAACATACTCAACAAGGAAGGCATAATTGTAACTACAAATGCATCGTCTTCCCTATCGAAAGTTAAATTTATAGTAAGCAATGATTATTTATTTGAGTACAAAGAAAAAATTGAATACTTAGGAATTTTTGCTACTTCGCTACTTAGAACCTATGGAGGCATAACTGATGATTACGTAAAAATTAACGAATACAATTTTGCTTCTAAATTTAAAACTACCCAACAGCAAGTACACAGCAACCTTCTTCGACTTCAAAAAGATGGCATCATAAAATATATACCATCAAAAAAAGGACAACAAATTAAGTTTATTGTACCACGCAACGAAAAATATATAATTGGCAGAATCTCTAAATCTATTAAAAATAGAAACGATGTAATAAGAAATAGAGTTTACGCAATGATTGCCTACACCGAAAACAATAAAGTTTGTAGAAATCATCAAATGCTTAAATATTTCGATCAAGATTTAGTTGAAGAATGCGGAATCTGTGATGTTTGTTTATCGAAGAAAAAATTGAAATTAGCAGACAAATCAACTATCGAAAAAAGAATCTTAGATTTATTACTGATAGAAGAAAAATCCTCTAGAGAAATTTCATTAGAAATAAACGCATCCGACGAGGAAGTCTTAAAAGCGATAAAACTTCTTTTGGAAGAACAAAAAATAAAAATTAACAGTAATAACAAATATGGTTTAAATTGACAGTACACTCAAAAAAAAGAGTTAATCCCATTCTTTACAGAAGAAACTAACTCTTATTGTTAACTTAATTTTTTGAGATATTACTCTATAGATCCGTAATATTTCATAAACTGAATTCTTTCAAATCCTTTCTTTATTTTATCGTTATTGTGAAGCAATCCATAAAAATCATCAATTGATTTATAATTTTTACTTTCCATCCAATCTTCAATTTCTTTCAACATAGAAGTAATGTGCTCCTCTCCATTTTGGTAAATAGCCGAAACAACCTGCACAGCCTTAGCTCCCGATAAAATTTGCTTGATAGCATCAGCTCCTGTATGTACACCTGTACTTGCAACCATATCAGTCTTTACTCTTTTGCTTAGGAAAAGAATCCAACGTAGTGACTCTGCCAAATCTCCTGAATCTGTAAACATTCCACTACTTTTCAATTCCAAAGTATCAATATCTACATCTGGTCTGTAATATCTATTGAAAAGCACAAAACCATCTACATTTTTAGTCCAACTCAACTCGTTAATCAACTTCGCTAGACCTGCAGAATAATTACTCATTTTTAAAGCAATAGGAATAGAAACAGCTTTTCTTACTCTTTCAGTAATTTCGAAATATAACTTCTCGTTATCTTTTCCTGAAAGTTCAAAATCATTAGGAAGCAACGAAATATTTATTTCGATAGCATCGGCTCCAGCTTCTTCCATTTTTTTAGCATATTCTATCCAACTACCAACCGTATGGCAATTGATACTAGCAATTACAGGAATAGAAATATTTTCTTTTGCCGACTTAATTAATTCCAAATATTTTGTAAAACTCTTATCGCTAGAGTATGCTTTTATGTAATCTTCAATTTCAGGAAAATAACGAGTATTCTTGTCCTGCTCTTGCCAATTTTCTTGTTCAATTTGTTCCTCAAAAAGAGATTTAAGAACAACCGCTCCAGCACCTGCTGCTTCTAATGACTTTAATTTTGATATAGACGAAGTAAGTCCACAACTACCAACTATAATTGGGTTTTTAAGTTTCAACCCTAAGTATTCTACTGATAAATCCATGAATATTATTAATGTATAAGTTTTATTAAAAATTGAGATAACAATATATGAAATTGCTATGGTATTTTTACTC
>CAZIYK010000079.1:0-7915 GCA_964543445.1 uncultured Flavobacteriales bacterium | reverse complement strand
CTCAACAGTGAAATGCCTCATTATTGGTGCCTCCCACTCTATTTCCAATCCACTAGTAATTTCGTCTCTTCTATCGTAAACATTTTTCAGAGATGCTGCGATGTAATCCATGTGGTTTTGAGTATAAGTTCGTCGAGGAATAGCAAAACGCAATAACTCTAAATCAGGATAACGATTTTCTCTTGTTTCGGGATCTCTATCAGCCAAAAGTGTACCTATTTCTACTCCTCTCACGCCTCCTTCGATATAAAGTTCTACTCCAAGTGTTTGTGCTGGATATTCGCTTTGTGGTACGTTTGGTAAGAAACGTTTAGCATCAACAAAAATTGCATGTCCGCCAAAAGGCTCCTGAACTGGCACTCCATATTCCAAAAGTTTATTTCCCAAATACTCAACCTGACTTATCCTACTCTCTAAATATTCAAATTCAGTTGCTTCCTGCAAACCTTGAGCAAGTGCTGCCATGTCTCTACCACTCATACCTCCATAGGTAATAAATCCTTCAAACATAATATTGAAAGTTGATGCTTTACGAAAAAGCTCTTCATCTTTCATCCCTATAAAACCACCTATATTTACAAGTCCATCTTTTTTTGAGCTCATAGTTGCAGCATCACAGTAAGAGAACATTTCAGCAACAATTTCTCTAATACTTGCATCTTTATATTCTGACTCTCGTGTTTTTATGAAATAAGCATTCTCTGCAAAACGAGCAATATCGAAATAAACAGGAATATCGTATTTTTTACACAACTCTGATACCTCCTTAATATTCTGCAACGATACAGGCTGACCACCAGCCGTGTTGTTAGTAACCGTAATTAATGTAAAAGGTATTTTTTCTTTAGGATTTGATTTTAAAACCTCCTCCAACTTTTTTAAATCTAAATTCCCTTTAAATGGATGTTTTACAGTTGTATCAAAAGCTTCGTCGATTGTACAATCAATAGCTTTTGCCTTTCTGAATTCAATATGTCCTTTAGTAGTATCGAAATGTGAATTTCCAGGAACAATATCTCCTTCTTTTACTACAGCCGAGAAAAGCACATTCTCTGCGGCTCTTCCTTGGTGAGTAGGTAAAAAGTATTCGAACCCTAATAATTTTTTAACTGTATCCTTTAGATAAGTAAAAGACCTAGATCCTGCATAACTTTCATCTCCTGTCATTATTTCTGCCCATTGTTTATCGCTCATTGCTCCTGTACCCGAATCGGTAAGCAAATCGATATAAACCTTATCGCTATCTAACTTAAATAAGTTATACTTGGCCTCTTTTATCCATTTAATTCTTTCTTCTTTTGTAGTGCGTTTTATTGTTTCAACCATTTTTATTTTAAATGGTTCAGCATATGGTAATTTCATTTTATATAGTTTTTATTCAAAATAATGTTTCTTATTGTAAATAGTACAACACGGTTGATAATCCTATTCCTTCATCAAATCCTTAATTAAATTAGAGCTAACCTGTTTTCCTGATTCTTTTCTACGCTTAAGTATTACAGCTCCTAACCTCTGCCCTGAGAAAAATGCACCAACCAAAAATACATACGTGTACCAAGCAAAACCTATCTCGGAATAAATACGTGCAAAAATTATGAATGGAACAGGAATATGAACTGCCAAGGCCCACTGTAATGAAAATTTCTTAACATTTTCTCTCCAATAACCGAATGGAATATTGAACACAAACACTAGAATTGTAACAACTGCTAATTTTAGAATCATTGTTTTTTTTATTTTTTAAAGGCTCTAAATGTACAAACATTTATATACCGTGCGTAAAGGAAAATGTATTTATTATTGCTCTATTTTTTAATTAATAATTGCCCTAAAAAAGAAAACACCATCCAATAATTTGAATGGTGTTAAACACAATTATGTTCAAGTTTTTATTAGTAATTGATAACCTGTTGCATTATCAATAATAACTTTTTAATCCTTGAAAAATATTTATTAAGATCTCATCAACTCATCTTGATTGTTGATAGACTCTTGATGTACTGCCTCTAAGAATTTCTGAATAAATGACTCGCTTAGTCCTTTCTCTAAAGCTAGAGCTTTACGTTCGTTCATTATTTCATCCCAACGATTAACTTGCAATACAGCCACATTTGATTCCTTTTTAACCTGTCCTATTTCTTTTGCAACATCCATACGTTGAGCAAGAATTGAAATTAAACGGTGATCAAGTTCGTCGATTTGTTTGCGTAAAGCACTAAGTTTATTAACAACATCTGAATTATCTACTGAAGCATTTCGTATTTCAAGTTGCTCAGTAATTTCAATAGCTCTCGCAGGTGTAACTTGCTGTGATGCATCACTCCAAGCCTCATCAGGATTAATGTGAGATTCAATCATCAATCCATCGAACTCAAGGTTAAGTGCAGTTTGAGAAAGATCGTAAATCAAATCGCGTTTTCCTCCAATGTGAGAAGGATCGCAAATCATAGGTACGTTTGGCAATCTTCTCATAAACTCAATTGGAATTTGCCATTTTGGTACGTTACGGTATTCTATTTTCTCGTAAGTAGAGAATCCACGGTGAATTGCTCCAAGTTTCTTAACACCAACAGCACTGAATCTTTCTAAAGCACCTATCCACAATTCTAAATCTGGATTAATAGGGTTTTTCACTAAAACTGGCTTATCTAATCCACCAAATTCTTTAAGTGCATCAGCCAATTCTTGTACAGCGAAAGGATTTACAGTTGTACGAGCTCCAACCCAAAGTACATCTATATCATATTCTAATGCTAAACGAACGTGCTCTCTATTTGCAACCTCTGTACCTACTTTTAAACCGTAAGTATCTCTTACCTTACATAACCATTTAAGTCCTGGCTCACCAACTCCTTCAAAAGTTCCTGGCTTAGTACGAGGCTTCCAAACTCCTGCACGGAATACATGCACATTTTTGTGAACTAATCCTTCGGCAGTAGCCATAACTTGTTCTTCAGTTTCGGCACTACAAGGACCTACAATTCCTAAAGGTAAATCATCGTTTTTAATTCCCCATTTGTTCAATTCTATTACTTCCATCTTTTCTAGTTAAAGTTGCAGACAATTAAGTCTGTCGTTGTTTTTTATCTTTTAATTAAATTATTTTTATTTTCTACATGAGAGATATATTCATATACCTTACTCATTACTTTATTTCAATACTTTCTTCACTTCGTTAGCTTGTCTTATCAAAGTTTTTACTACTTCAGAATTTCCACTTTTTATAGCGTGTTTAAATAAAATCATATTTTCGATATAATTATCCATTACCTCCAAAACATTATTTTTATTTGCTGAGAAAATTGCTTCCCAAGTATCCTGATTACTCTTTGCAAGCCTTACTGTTGACTCGAAACCTCCACTTGCAAGAGTTGTTATATTTTCGGCATTCTTTTCCTTGTTAAGAACAGTAAGTGCTAAGGCAAACGATGATAAATGCGAAATATGCGATACGTATGCTGCACTTACATCGTGCTCCTCGCCTTCCATAAATTTTACATCGGCACCTATTTTTTTATAAATATCTTCTACCGCCTCTACTCTATCTGCATCAGAACTTTTAGCATCGCAAATTATAACTGCTTTTTGATCGAATAAATCTTCTACTGCAGCATCAGGACCCGAAAATTCGGTACCTGCCATTGGATGCGTAGCCACAAACTGATTTCTTTTATCATGATTTTTAACCGCTGATAAAATCCCCTCTTTCGTAGAGCCCACATCTATCAATGTTTGGTCCGATAATTTATCAAGAATCTGCGAAGCCATAATTTCAGCAATATTTACCGGAACTGCAAGAATTATAAATTCAGAATTTGCGATAGCATCATCCAAATCCATCACCTCATCTACCAAACCCAATTCTAAAGCCCTAGCCGTGTGAGACGGATTGTTATCTACTCCTATAAAGTGATTAAATACCGAATTTGCTCTTAACGATTTCGCTAAAGAACCTCCTATTAATCCTAATCCTATTATTGCTACTTTATCCATTTCTAAAAATAATGCATTCAATCTAAGCTAAATGCTTTTGACTATTCTTTATTCTATCTATCGCTTCTTCAATTCTCTCTACAGGTGTACAAAGTGATATTCTCAAATAATTCTCTCCCTTTGTTCCGAATATCATTCCCGGAGTAACAAATACATTTGCGTTATTGAGAATTTCATCAGAAATTTCTACTGCTGTTTTACCATCAGGAACCTTTGCCCAAACAAACATCCCAACTTCGTTTTGTCTGTATTCGCAATTCAACAAATCAAATAATTTTTGTGCTGATTTTTTTCTTACAGCATATTCCTTATTTATTCCATCGTACCACGATTTGTCTAGTTTCAATGCCTCAACTGCTCCTTCTTGTAGCGCCAAGAACATTCCACTATCCATATTACTTTTTACCCTAAGAATATTGCTAATATAATACTCATTTCCAACAACCATTCCTATACGCCATCCTGCCATATTTGATGCTTTACTCAATGAGTTTAACTCTATAGCTACATCACTTGCTCCTTCTACATTAAGTATAGAAATCTGATTTTCATTTAGTACAAAACTATAAGGATTATCGTTAACAATCAGAATATTATTTCTTCTTCCGAAATCAACTAATTTCTCGAAAAGCTCCATACTTGCATCAGCTCCTGTTGGCATATTAGGATAATTAACCCACATTATTTTTACTGATGACAAATCAATACTTTCTAAATATTCAAAATCTGGTTGCCAATCATTATTCTCATCCAAAGGATAAGTAATCATGTTTGCTTGTACCAAATCGCTAACCGATTTGTAAGTTGGATAACCCGGATTAGGAACCAAAACTCCATCGCCAGGATTTAAGAAAGCCATAGAAATATGCATTATTCCTTCCTTAGACCCCATTAGAGGTAATACCTCCGTTTTAGGATTCAACTCTACTCCAAAGAACTTCTTGTACCAATCGGCCATTGCTCCACGCAACTTATCAGTTCCTTTATAACTCTGATATCCGTGACTTTTACTTGACAAAACTGACTTAGCTGTTGCCTCCAAAACATTAGCATGAGGTGCCATATCAGGGCTACCTATACCTAGATTTATTATATCTCTTCCCGCTGCATTCATACTAGCAATCTCAGCTAATTTCACTGAGAAGTAGTACTCTTTAACATCTCCTAATCTGTTTGCAGTTTCTATCATTTTTATTTTTTTGATATCTTATTCCCTTTATTATAATCGTCATTTCGAGCGTAACTTGCATTGCCGGTAAGGCTAATGCAATGAAGTCGAGAAATCTTCGTTTAGAGAAGAAGATTTCTCCATGCGCTGCGCCTGCCTTAACGGCGACGCAGACTTAGTCGAAATGACGTAATCTTTTAAGTCGTCTCTTTTCTCCTACACAACAATATCTTCCATTTTCCACTCTTTATACACTCCTAGCAAATCTACTTCATCCGTTTCATGTTTCAATACTTCCATTACCGATTTAAATGTTTCGTAAGTTGGAAAAACTAAATCAACATAAAACGAATATTGCCATGGCTTATCCATAATTGGCACAGATTGTATTTTTGTTAAATTCAATCCATGGATAGAAAAAATAGAAAGCACTTTCGACAAACTTCCTGCAGCATGTCCTACTATCATTTTAAGAGATGCTTTATTTATTTCAGGATTTGAATCGCAATCCTTACCATTCTTTGCTATAACAAAAAAACGAGTATAGTTATTCTTGATAGTCTGAATATTAGTCGCCATTTTTTCCAAGCCATAAATATCTCCAGCTATCTCCCCCGCTATTGCTCCAACATTTTTGAATTTCCCTTCCGAAACTTCTTTTGCTGAATTTGCAGTATCGGCAGACTCTACAAGTTTTATATGAGGATATTGCTCGAAAAACTTCTCGCATTGCAAAATAGCCATAGGATGAGAATGTACCTCAACCAAATCCTCTATTTTCTGACCTTTTTCAACAAGTAAACTATGCTCTATTGGAATATAAATTTCGCCAACTATACATTGATTGTTATTTCCTAATAACTTATAATTCTGAAGTAAAGATCCAGCAATAGAATTTTCAATAGCCATAACACCAAAATCAGCAGTGCCATCTTCCAAACTTTCTGGTATCTCCTTGAAATTAACACATTCAAGTAATTCTACATCCTCCCCAAAAAACATCTTAGCCGCTTGATGATGATATGAACCTTTGATTCCTTGTATTGCTATCTTCTTCATTATAACATTATTATTTCGCGATTTTATAAAAAAAAATCCCGCCTATTTAAGCGGGATTTTATATAACTGTATTTTTTAAACTACACATATACTTTCCCGCTTTCCTTTCCCCAGAAAAAAAAGTTAAAGAAATAAGTAAAATATGTGTTAGTGAATTGTATCATCTCTTATATTTGTTCAGCAAATGTAAAAATTTTTATCAAAAAACAAATATTATTTTTAAACATAAGTATTTTTTTAACGAAAATTTATAATTTCAATCAAAAACCCGTTTCTACATTATAAACTTACTTAAATATGAAAAAATCACTAATAATTCTATTTCTTATTGCTTTACCTATATTTTCCTTCTCTCAAAGTGGAATTGGTATTAGAGGAGTATTCGGATATTCTGGTGGAAGTTTTGGAGGTGCAGCACTTACCTACCAAAATATTGGAAAATATGAGATAAACGGAGCATGGAACAGTAATGGTTACAGCCTAACTGCTCTAAAATTATTTAATATTATTGAAGCAGATGCCATTACTTTTTACACCGGAATAGGTGCAAGCGGAGGAACTCCTGATTTTGATGTATTTCAAGCAGCAATAGTTGGCGATATAGGTATGGGAATTCTTTTAGGACCTGTTCAATTCACAATAGATTGGCGTCCTGGTTACGAAATAGTAAACCCTGATACATCTCCATGGCGATTTAATTTTGGTTTTGCCATGAGATTTATGTTCCCTCAAAAAGATTAAACCTATGATTTACGATGTTATTATTATTGGTGGTGGAGCCTCAGGTATGAGTGCTGCCATAACATTTGGTTCGGCTAAAGAAAAATTTGATTGGGCTTCTGATAAAAAAATACTAGTTATTGATTCTGGTAAAAGTGATTTGAATGCAGCTTCTTTTTGGAATGCACCAGGAATCTATGTTGGTAAAAATGGTAAAGAGTTAATGAACGACTTACACAAGCAAGTTGAACATTACAAATCTATTGATAAAGTTCATGATTTTGTAACTAGCCTACACAAAGACGAAAATGGTATTTTTCATGTAAATACAGAAAATGAAAGTTTTAAGGCTAAGATTGTAATAGTCGCAACTGGTTTACAGAAATTCAATATAGATACCGCATTAATCTCTCCTTCTACTCATAAAAAAATTGCTAGAAAAGGAAAAGTAATGCTCGAAAACAATGAAGGTGTAATTTCAGAAAATCTTTATGTTGGAGGAGTTGCAGCTGGACATCAAACTATGTTTGCTATTGCCTCTGGCGATGGTGTTCGTATTGCTTGCGAAATTTTAGAACAATGGGGTGGCGATTTCTATGTACCTCACGATGTTGCCACAAAATAAAATTTATATCCGCAGATTTAAAGATAAACTAAAAATCTGCGGATATTTTTTTCTACTTCTTTCTCTTTATAGATGGTATCACATCATCTAAAATAGCATCAATAGTTTCGTAAGATGTATTAGGCATCAGTATAAAATGTGTTACCCCTTTCTCCGTTGCTAATTGCCATTTCTCAACAATTTCTTGTTCTGGAGCAGGAAGCACAACAGTTATAGAATTTGGATTTCTCCAAGCTTTAATTCCATTCATCATTAGCTTTTGCCAAGTGTAATCAGCTTTTTTCAAACTATCATCAACTCTAGCTTTAAGCCCTTCTTTTCCTAAAGTTTTAATTGCATACCACCAAACC
>CAZIYK010000078.1:0-7921 GCA_964543445.1 uncultured Flavobacteriales bacterium | reverse complement strand
ACTTAGTTCCGTGTCCAACTGGAGCAAGAATAGTAAATAATTGATCTTGAGATGTAGCGTTATAATAAGTTACATCAAGTGTTACAGCTGAATTAAAGAATCTGAAATCAGCACCAACTTCAAAGTTTTTAGTTCTTTCAGGAACTAACTCGTGAATAGGTGATGCATCTGGTAATTTAATTGATCCATCAGGTAAAATAATACGTGGAGGATTCATATTTGCAACACCGAAAGGTAAAGCATTACCTACATCAGAATAAGAAGCTCTGAATTTACCGTAAGAGAAGAAATCATTAGTTTCAATTGATTCAGATAAAATATAAGTTAAACCAACTGAAGGATAGAAGAAAGGTTTACTTGGATCGCTCATTGTTGATGACCACTCAGTACGACCTGTTACATCTAAGAATAACATATTTTGATATCCAACTTGTGCAGTTGCAAAAACAGCTTGAGATCTTGACTCCATCAATGATTCGTTCTTAGCAAAAGCACCTTTCATATTAGCAATAGTAAATACGTTTGCATAATGCAATCCTGCACTTGAAAGAACATTTCCGTATAAATCTATCTGAGAACTTAAATAAGAACTAGTATTCTTGTTTTGTACATAGTTTGCTCCTAAAGTAGCATTGAATTCAAAATCTTCACTAAAGTTTGTATTATAGTTCAATAAGAAGTCAGTATAAAGTTGTTCTGATACAGAATTCTTAACAGTGTATTCACCATTTTTAGTTGCCAAAATATTTACAGTTGTAGCATGAAGTCTTTGCTCATATCTATCATCTGTTCTATCGTAATTCATACGTACTTGTGCATTCAATCCTTTTGCGATATCATATTTTACAGCTACACGTCCTAAGAATCTATTTCTAGTATTCTCGTTTTGGTTACGATTAGTAATCCAATAAGGGTTTTGTTGTGTATAACCTCCTCTATCTCCAACATATGGATAGTTTTGAACCATCATGTTACGAGCTTTGTCGTAAACTTCAAATTCTTTATACTTATTAAAATCATCTCCAACTGGGAACATGTATGTATTAAGAATAGGGTTGAAATAGAAACCAGAGTAAGGTCTGTTGTTAATTTTTTGAGTGATGTAATTAGCTCCTGCATCAACTTTTACTTTATCAGAAACCTTACGAGAAACTCTCAAGTTGAAATTGTGCTTGTTCAAATCATTTTCTGGAGTAACACCAGTAGCGTTAGTGTTTGCATAAGATAAGAAGTACTGAGTTTTATCATCACCACTTGTTAGCGAAACACTATTAATAAGGTTAACACCTGTACGGAAGAAATCATTTACATGACTATTGCTAGCTGAAGATGATTTTGGACCCCAAGAGTCAATTGATTTACCTGGATCAACTTGACCATATTCTCCTTGAATGCTAGGAGTTGACATTACATTTTCGAAAGTAGTAGTAGAAGAGAAATCTACAGTAGTCTTTCCTTTCTTACCTGATTTTGTAGTAATCAAGATAACACCATTAGCTGCTTGAGAACCGTATAAAGCCGCAGCAGATGCACCTTTAAGAATGTTCATACTCTCAATATCATCAGGGTTTAAGTTAGAGATAGCATCACCTCCATCAAAAGCTTGATAAAGAGTTCCTGCTTGTTCTCCATTTGCATTATTCATAGGTACACCATCAATCACATAAAGTGGTTGGTTGTTACCCATAATAGATTTATTACCACGGATTACAATTTTAGAAGAACCACCTACAGTACCTCCTTTAGTAATTACAACACCTGCAGATTTACCTGCCATTGCGTTTACCATGTTAGCGTCTTTTACCTTTGTTAACTCATCTCCTGCAAGTTCTTGTGTAGAATAAGTTAATCCTCTTGACTTACGCTCGATACCCATTGCAGTTACAACTACCTCTTCAAGAGATTTAGCATCTACTACTAAAGCAACATTTACAGTTGATTTTCCAGTAACATCTGCCTGTTGAGTAACATATCCCATAAACGAGAATTCTAAAACTGATTTCCCTTCAGGCATTTCAATTTCGTAATTCCCATCAAAATCGGTAGTTACACCTACAGCAGTTCCCTGTACAATTACGTTTACTCCTGGCATTGTCATACCATCAGAAGCATCAGTAACTGTTCCTTTTACAATTTGTGCACTTACACCAAAGGTGAAAGCCAGCATCAAAAATGTAAAAATTTGTAATCTTCTTTTCATAAAAACTATTTATTTAAAGTGTTAATGTTAGAATTTGTACTATTTATTGTTTTGCATCAGTGTGACTAATACGGTGCTAAAGTGCAATATGTATTAAAAATGAAGAAAAAATATCGACAGAAAGGAGTTGACTGTAGATATACGCCACTAAAACACACACCAACGTTTTAAGAAAACTAAAAAACAATAGTGTGTACTACAAACACTTAATCTATCTAAAGAAATATTAAACAGGCAATTAGAAAAAATCACTACATTTGACGTCTATTTGTTCGTATTGTTTTTGGTGTTAGTGTGGCAAATCCCTAACTCAATAAGAACAATTCATGCTACGTAATTTTAAAATATTTCTTACAGAAAAAGTTTTGGTATTGAATAAGATGGAAGACAGTGTGTGGGAAAAGAAAATACCAATTAGTTATCATATAATTTTTTGGACAGGGTACTTTCTAATCAATGTTTTGCGATGGGGAGGTTACTACCATGACTTTTATTATTCCTTCAAATCAAACTTAGTAGAGTTTCCTATTCACATTTTATTATCTTATTTCCACGCCTACTACTTAATTCCAAAGTTAGTAGCTGAGAAAAAGTATTCCTCATACTTCTCTCTACTTTTCTTATCTCTAACAGTAATGTATTTTGCGAAAACCATACTCACTTATCATTTTATAAATAAGGATGTATGGCCAGAGGCTATTGCAAGTGCAAAAACGAGCATGCCTCTACATTATGCAACTGTAATGTTAGGCGAATTATATGTTATTGGTATTACAACCGCCATTAAACTAACCAACGATTGGGTATATTCTACTCGCAATAATGAAAAGCTTTTGCGAATGAATTTAGAAACTGAAATAAAATATCTTAAAACTCAAATACAACCACATTTTTTCTTCAATACTCTTAACAACCTCTATGCACTAACATTAGAGAAATCAGATAAAGCACCTGAAGTAGTGCTGAAACTTTCTGAAATGATGCAGTATGTTTTGTACGAAGGAAAAAAAGATATAATATCTTTGTCGAAAGAATTGAAATATATTGAGAGCTACTTAGAATTAGAAAAATTAAGATATGGAAATAGGCTGAAATATAACCTGAGAATAACGGGAAGCATTGACTATGTTAATATTCCCCCTCTCCTATTATTGCCTTTTATCGAAAATTGTTTTAAACATGGAGTTAGCGCCGATAATTCTGATATTAAAATAGATCTTAGTTTTGATGTTTCGGGAGATAAGTTGATTTTTACAGTAGTAAATCCTATTCCCGAAAATGTAGATATTAGATTTAGACAAGAAAATGAAGGGATAGGGTTGATAAATGTAAAGAAGAGATTGAAACTCAATTACGATGACGATTTTAATCTTAATATCGATACTAGCAACAATGAATATTCTGTAAGATTGGAAATACCAAAAAATAAAAATCAATGATGAATAGATGCATAATTATTGATGATGAACCTTTAGCTATTAGAGTTATTGAAAATCATCTATCTAAGATTAATTCTTTTGAAGTTGTTGATACTTTCACAAATCCTCTAGAGGCTATGAGAATATTACAAAATGGCAACATTGATGTAATTTTCTTAGATATCAACATGCCTCTAATAAATGGTATGGATTTTATAAAAACCTTACACAATCCTCCACTTGTTATTATTACCACTGCTTACAGAGAGTACGCTGTAGAAAGCTTTGAATTAGATGTTTTAGACTATTTAGTAAAACCTATACCTTTTACTAGATTTATGAAAACAATCAACAAGATAAATAATGCACTGGCCAATAAAGGAAATAATAATTTCGAAGACGACAGAAAGCATATTTTCGTTAAAATAGATAAAAAGCTAGTAAAAATATACCTTGACGAAATACTATATATTGAGAGCTTGAAGGATTATATCAAAATCACTACCTCAATCGGTACATATATGGTTCATCAAACTCTTACATCGTTTACCGATGCACTTCCTA
This sequence comes from uncultured Flavobacteriales bacterium, assembly GCA_964543445.1. Taxonomy (GTDB): domain Bacteria; phylum Bacteroidota; class Bacteroidia; order Flavobacteriales; family JADGDT01; genus JADGDT01. The sequence continues at coordinate 3,739 of CAZIYK010000078.1, read as the reverse complement.
AAGAAATGTTTATAAGAATTCACCGTTCATACACAATTTCTAAATCAAAAGTAAGTGCCGTAATTGGCAATATGGTTGAAATTAATGGCACTCAAATACCTATTGGCAGAAACTACGTACAAGAAGTAAAAGATGCAATCCTTGAATAATCTGAAAAAATAATGTCTCTGCCGATTTTTATAATAAAATTCGACAGAGACAATCTACAACTAATATTTTACCTATCTGTGATTTAGCGATTTCAAGAATTGTTTCATAGTGTTAGTAATCACCAACTCCGTTCTACCACCTTCGTCTTTAGACATATTATCAATGTTTTTCAATGCTTCCTTCAATTGTAATGGAGAAATATTGTTTGACTCTAATGACTTTAGCCCTAATGTTCCAAGCTCGTTAAGATACTTCGATTTCATTGCTACCTCTTCCAACATTGGAGATTTAGCTACTACATCAATAAATTTGGCATGATTATTTTTCCAAATTCTAAATACTTCCATTAATTCCTGTCTGTTTTTAGAATTATTATCTTTTATATAAGCATCAACCAACTTAGCAAAACTTCTAGCTCCTCTAGCATCAACAACACAGGCATCAACAAATTTTGTATAAGGAGAGAAAGTATTAAACATAGTACCTCCAGGATTTCTAGTATATACTTTCATTGGTTCGCAAACATCAACTAAAACCTTAACCGCTTCGGTATTTTGGTAATTTGCAATATTACGAATGATTGCTTCCTGATTTCTCAAATGCATTGACCCTATACGCTCTAACTTTCCAGAAACTATGTCAAGTCTGCGATACATATCATCTATACTTTGAGTTTTGCTTTTTGGAGACCAATATTTCTCTGCAATGGCAGCTGTACGAGGCCATAAACGCGAATCTAAAGTAAGTGGAGTAACCAATTCTGTCCACATTGTAGCTTCGCCTCCTAGAATTTTTGATTCTTCATCAGCTGTTAAATCAATACCTTCTGGAAGAAATTCTGTAGAATAATGAGAACCCGCTGGAAGTAATAAATCTATGTAAAATCCATTAGAAAGAATCGCGTTATAACCATTCTTAACTGCTTTACTTAGCGAAGCTCCTGGTTTTTCTCCCTCATTAACTCCTCGCCACGATTGTATTAAGGCTCCTTTAGGTATCGCTTCATTTTGGATTTCTTCCCAACCCATCATTTCCTTACCGTGTTTTGCTAGTATCTTATATAATTTAGCATTGAAGTAAGCCTGAAGGTCATGAGGATGCTCTAAATTATTTTTCTTCATGAAAGCAACTATATCAGGATTTGCCTCCCAATTTTTCCCTTCATTCTCGTCTCCTCCAATATGGAAATATTTATCAGGAAACAATTCAGCCATCTCTCCGAATACATCATCTAAAACTTTGTAAACTTCAGGATTTGTAGGATCTAAAACAGGCAAGAAAATACCCGCATTACGCTCTAAAGTATAAGTAGTGTCCTTACTTGCCAACTGTGGCATAGCAGTAAGCATTGCTGTTGCATGTCCTGGTACATCAATCTCAGGAATTACTCTTATCCCCAAATCAGAAGCATAAGCTACTACATCTTTAATCTGTGATTTTGTATAGTAATTTCCATCTGAACCTTTCAAATAAAGTTCGGGATGTGAATCTATCTGAACTCTAAACCCTTGATCGTCCGAAAGATGCCAGTGAAATACATTCAGCTTAACTGACGACATTAATTCAAGATTTCTTTTAAGATCATCTACAGGAATAAAATGACGAGCAACATCAATCATCAACCCACGCCAAACAAAACGAGGCGTATCTTTTATTGTTACTAATGGGAAAGCATATTTTCCATTGTCAACTTTCAATAATTGATACAATGTTTCAAGTCCGTGCATAGCACCTAAATCAGTCTCCGATTTAATGATTATTCCATGCTTAGAGATAAGAAGTTCGTAACTTTCATCCTCGTCAATGCTAAGTTTTCCTTCTCTTGCCACATCTAATACTACGGTAGATTTACTTGGATTTGTTTCTAGTGTCAACAAACTCTGATCCAAGAAAATACCAGACTGATTAGAAATTCTTCGCATAACCTTATCGGCATACTTAAATAATCTATCAGACTTACACTCTCCCTCAATTCTGATTGAAAAAGTTTCGTCTATAGGCAAATTACCTTCGTGAAACTGTACTTCAGAAGGCAAAGGCATTAAATCGCAAGTACTATTAACATTTTGAGAATATCCAAATGTTAGCATCATTGCCAAAACTCCTGTAATTAATCCTTTCATAAACAATTATATTTTTAATAGTATATTTTCTTTTACTCGAAACAAAAATGTAATTGTATGCTGAAAATGTGAAACTATTTCGACAGTCAGCAATTTTATATAGACAGAAAGCATATTTTATTTTGATTTTATTGTAAACACATCATTTTTTTAACAATAAAACTAGACAGTTATAGGAATCAATTCTCTTATATTTGCTTCTATTAAAGTAATTTGAAACTTCAGCGATGAACGATATTTTCTTTTCTAGTTTTATAAGCATGGGTGGTGCACTTGCACGAATTTTCATTATAATAATTGGGGCAGGTTTACTAGTAAGAAAGAATATAATCTCTCAAGTACAAATAGATGCATTATCTAAAATTACTGTTATTGTTCTTCTGCCAAGTCTAGTTTTTTCTAATACTCTACAGCATTTCAACCCCGAATCATTGCCTTTTTGGTGGATACTACCAATATTAGGAGTGGTTATGAGTTTAGTTGGAGTGGTAATTGCATCGGGAGTTTTTGCAGTTGATTTCAGTAAAAAGAAAAATTATATAGCCATCTCGTCAATGCAAAATGCAGGATATTTGGTATTACCAATAGGACAAGTGGTTTATCCCGAGCATTTTACTGAATTCGCTCTATTTTCATTTTTATTCATTCTAGGATACAATCCTATTCTGTGGACATTAGGGAAATATTTAGCTACGTCAACCGACTCTAAAATTGAGTTTAGTTACAAAACATTGATTACTCCTCCAGCAGTTGCGAATGTAATCTCACTTATATTAGTATTGCTAGGCTGGCAAAATATTTTCCCAAAGGCTTTTGTGAGCTCAATTGATTTACTCGGACAAGCTGCCGTACCAATAGCTACTTTTATTTTGGGAGCCACTTTGGGGAGTGTTTCATTGCGGAAAATTCCACAAGCATTTGATATTATTAGAGTTGTTTTGGTAAAATACATTTTATTACCTCTAACAACTATCTTGATTTTATACTATTTCAATATAGCGGAATCTCATCCTCTTTTAGCTGATTTCTTTGTTATACAAGCAGCAGCAGCTCCAGCTACAGGACTTATTATTCAAGTACGAGCTTACGGGGGTAATGTGCAAAATGTGGCAGGTATGATGATTGCCACTTATGTAATATGCTTAATTGCGATGCCATTTTGGATTGCTATTTGGCACGCTTTTATTTTAGGTTAAAAAAGTTTACTTAATTGTTTTCTTCCAAATCCAAGCTCCTTTATTATCTATTGCATTGATTTTGTTTTTGAATCTAGAAGCTTCTCTTACATTATCGAAGCTCTTATATGCAACCATGTACAATCCACGTTTATTTACTCCAATAATGTTTGCATCAATCCCCTTGCTTTTGAGGTTTCTAACATTTTTTTCAGCATTTTCCTCATTAGAGAAAACACCAGAAATAACATGGTATTTCAATGGCTTTTTGTTTTCTACAACAGGTTTAGC
>CAZIYK010000077.1:0-7928 GCA_964543445.1 uncultured Flavobacteriales bacterium | reverse complement strand
AAATCATGGCACAAACTTTGAAATGCTAATGGAGACAAAAAATGACTATTAAAAATTTAAATCATAATAAAAATGGCAAAAGGAAAAATTAATGTTACTGCGGATAATATATTTCCAGTAATCAAGAAGTTTTTGTATTCCGATCACGAAATATTTTTAAGAGAGTTAGTTTCTAACGCTGTTGATGCTACTTTAAAATTGAAGCATCTTTCATCTATGGGTGAAGTAAAAGGTGATTTGGGAGATACTAAGATTGACATTTCTATTGATAAAGATGCCAAAACTCTTACGATAAAAGATAGAGGTATTGGTATGACAAAAGAAGAAGTTGAAAAGTATATTACCGATATTGCTTTTTCTGGTGCTGAAGAGTTTATGGAGAAATACAAGGATGAAATGGATGGTAAGGATCTTATCGGGCACTTCGGACTTGGTTTCTATTCTGCCTTTATGGTTGCTAGTAAAGTTGAGATTTTCACTAAATCATATAAGGAAGGTAGTAAGGCTGTACATTGGGAATGTGATGGTTCTCCAGAATACATTATCGAAGAGACAGACAAAAAAGAGGATAGAGGAACAGAAGTTGTACTTCATATAGATGATGATTCTTCAGAGTTTTTAGAGGAGCACCGTATTACTGAACTTTTAAACAAGTATTCTAAATTTGTTCCTGTTGAAATTAAATTCGGAGAGAAGGAAGAGACTATAAAAGAAGGAGAGGGTGATGATGCTAAAGAAACTAAAGTAAAAGTTGATAACATCATCAATAATACAAATCCTGCTTGGACTAAGTCTCCATCAGAATTGACAGATGAAGATTATAAGAATTTCTACAGAGAATTGTATCCAATGAATTTCGATGATCCATTGTTTCATATTCACTTAAATGTAGATTATCCATTTAATCTTACAGGAATTCTTTATTTTCCTAAGATTTCTAAAACTATGGATTTACAGAAGGATAAAATCCAACTGTATCAAAACCAAGTTTTCATTACAGATAATGTAGAAAACATAGTTCCAGATTTCTTGGCAATGCTTAAGGGAGTTATAGATTCTCCAGATATTCCTTTGAATGTTTCTCGTTCTTATCTTCAAGCAGATGCAGCTGTTAAGAGAATATCAGGTCACATTACCAAGAAAATTGCTGACAAGTTAAATTCTATGTTCAAATCTGATAGAGAAGATTTCCAAAAGAAATGGGATGATATCAAAATCATTATCGAATATGGAATGTTGTCTGAGCAAAAATTCTATGATAAGGCTAAGAAATTTGCATTGTATCCAACTGTAAACGATGAGTACTTTACTTTCGATGAGTTTGTTGAAAAAGTTAAGGATACTCAAACAGATAAAGATGGAAATACAATAATTCTTTATGCTGCAAATAAGGATGCTCAACACTCTTATATAGAAAGAGCAAAAGAAAAAGGATATGATGTATTGATTCTTGATTCTCCAATTGTTTCTCACTTGATTCAGAAGATAGAAATGGAGAATTCAAATGTTAAGTTTGCTCGTGTTGATGCTGATTCTATAGATAAGTTAATTAATAAAGATGAGCCTATAGTATCTAAGCTATCTAAGGAGGAAGAAGAAAAACTTAAACCTATAATTGAGTCGGCTGTTAATGATTCTAAGTACACAGTACAAATGGAAGCATTAGATTCTAAGGAACTTCCTTTCTTAGTTACAGTTCCTGAATTTATCCGTCGTATGAATGAGCAAGCTCAAACAGGTGGAGGAATGATGGGAATGGGTCAGATGCCAGAAATGTATAATTTGGTTGTTAATACAAACAACGAGATTGTTTCTGAAATCTTAAATGAAGAGAGTGAAGATCGTAAAAAAGATTTAGTACAACAAGCATTTGATTTAGCTAAACTTCAACAAAACCTATTACATGGCGAGGAGTTAACTAAATTTATAAAGAGGAGTGTAGAACTTATTAAGTAAGTTATTTCCACGTATATAAATAGAACCACGGATAGAAATATTCGTGGTTTTTTTACATCTAAATTTTAGTCGTTTTAAAACTCTAAAATTGTATTTTTGGCTACTTAATGTTTTTTTTGATATGGATAAGGAGCAAGTTTTGTTAATGCTGAATCAATCTAGTAGAAATACCTTAATGGAAACTCTAGAAATGGAGTATATTGATTTTGGCGATGATTTTCTGAAAGCAAAAATGCCTATTAATTCTAGGGTTTATCAGCCTATGGGAATTTTACACGGAGGAGCTACGGCTGCTTTGGCAGAGAGTGTAGGTAGTGCAGCTTCGGCAGTATTAATGAGGTCAGATAATCATGATATACGAGGAATTGAACTTGCAATAAATCATCTTAAATCAAAAAAAGAAGGTACTCTTTTTGCAACTGCAAAGCTTATGCATAAAGGTAATACTTTACATTTGTGGCAGGTAGAAATTAAAGATGAAGAGGGTAGTTTAATTTCTCTAGCAAAGATTACAAATATAGTTAGAGAGAAAAGGAAGAAGGATTAAGTGTTAATAATTAAGAGTTAAGAATTTTCGGAATTCTCAATTTAGAATTTACAGATGAGTCAAGAGTTAAAATATAAAGAAGTTTTCGGGAAGATTTTGCAGAGCAAGCTTCCTTTTGTTTTGTATAAGAAGCCAGAAGAGGAAGAAGTTTACGGGCTGATACAAAAAGATGCGAACATGTGGTTTGTACAGGATTTCGAAAATGATAAAGGTTTTGTGTTTGCGCCATATAGCAATTCTCAGGAAAGAATTTTATTGAAAAGTGATGCTAGATTAATTTTCGATATGGGAGATTTAGATGTTACTGCAACTGGCTACAAAACCATGGATGTAAATGGTCTTTTCGGAGTAGAAGTTGTGGAACCAAACATGGAAAAACTTAGAGAAGAGCATATCCTGAAAATAAAAAAAGGAATTGAAGCAATTAAATCGGGTGAATTAGATAAGGTAGTAATTACTAGGGATGAATTGTGGAAAGCAAGAAAAGTTGACTTTTCAGCGATTTTCAAAGATTTGGTTAACTCTTACGATGATGCCTTTGTTTATATTTGGTATCATCCTTTGGTAGGAATGTGGATAGGAGCAACTCCCGAACTTTTGTTAGAAAAAGATGATGAATTTATACATTCTACTGCTATTGCCGGAACAAGGAGCATAGAGGAAAAAGGAGAATGGGGACATAAAGAAATTCAGGAGCAAAAACTTGTTTCCGATTATGTATTAGAAATTTTTGATAAAAACCTCTTGAGTTCGGTAAAACAATTTGGACCAGAAACTATTAAAGCTGGTCGATTGGAACACCTAAAAACAGATATAACTGGAGAATTAAGTTCGGCATCTAATATTAATTATCTTATAAATAGTTTGCATCCAACACCAGCCGTTTGTGGTTTGCCATTGGCTAAAGCAAAGAACTTTATCAGTAAAACAGAAAACTTCAGTAGAGATTTCTATACAGGATTTTTAGGAGAATTAAATATCGATAATCACACTGAATTGTATGTAAACTTAAGATGTTTGCAAGTAGTAAAAGATGGAGTTAGATTCTTTGTAGGTGGAGGAATAACTGCAGAAAGTAAAGTAGAGGACGAGTGGGAAGAAACTGTAAACAAGTCTAAAACTTTAAAAGATATTGTACTTAACCATTTGTCGTAACACGTAACTTTAGTCGTTTATACCGAAGAGAACTAAATTGTATGAAATATCCTAAAATAAAAACAGCACAAATAATTGTCGATTTACTTCAACAAAAAGGAATAGACGATATTGTTATCACTCCAGGATCTCGTAATGCTCCTTTGATTATAGGAGTTACAGAGAATTCTTTCTTCTCAGCTTACAGTATTGTAGATGAAAGAAGTGCTGGATTTTTTGCTTTAGGGATGTCTCAGCAAACTGCAAAACCATCTGCTTTGATTTGCACTTCAGGATCTGCTTTGTTGAATTATGCACCTGCTGTTTCTGAGGCTTTTTATTCTAAAATTCCGATGATTGTAATTTCGGCAGATAGACCTTTGGAGTGGATAGATCAGGCTGATGGGCAAACTATTCGTCAAGAAAATGTATTGGCAAATCATGTTCTTAAAAGTGTAAATCTAAAAGAAGGAGATGACGAAAATACTTTGTGGTACAACTCTAGATTAATAAACGAAGCAATAAATATTGCTGTAAATCAGAAAGGACCTGTACATATTAATGTTCCATTTTCTGAACCTTTGTACGATACGGTTAATCAGAAAGAAGTATCTCCAATAGATATAAAAATACCTAGTGCACGACCTCAATTGGAAGTTGATGAATTGGAGAAATATGCTAGTATTTGGAATGCGTCTGCTAAGAAAATGGTTTTGGTAGGAGCAATGTCGCCAGATGAGCAGGTAGAAATACAGCTTAATCATATTTCAAAAGACTCTTCGGTTTTGGTATTAACAGAGACCATTTCTAATATGAATGGCGATAATTTTATTTCTAGTATAGATCAGTTTATAAGTAGCCTTTCTGTTGAAGAAAAAGAAGATCTTAAACCCGAAATATTAATTACCGTTGGGGGAATGATAGTTTCTAAGAAAATAAAAACATTTCTTAGAAGTTGCAATATTCAGCATTGGCACATTGGTTACGAAATAGAAGCACCAGATACTTATCAGAATTTATCGGCTGTTTTTAGAGTTTCGCCAGATATGTTTTTCTCTCAATTTTTCTTCCTGAAACAAAATAAGGAGAGCAGTTATCGTGATAAATTTTTAGCGATACGCAATTCCAAAATACAAAATCACAATAAACAACTTTCAGGATTAGAATTTTCTGATTTGAAAGTTTATGATACTTTAATTAAAAAATTACCTAGCGATATTCAGCTTCAATCGTCAAATAGTTCAGTTATTAGGTATTGGCAATTGTTTAGAATGCCAAAGACTTGGGAAATGTTTTGTAATCGTGGTACAAGTGGAATTGATGGATCTACATCTACGGCCATTGGTGCTGCTACAAAATCAGAAAAACCTGTTATTCTGGTAACTGGAGATATTAGTTTTTTCTATGACAATAATGCACTTTGGAATAATTATATCCCCAATAATTTCAAGATAGTGTTGATAAACAACGGAGGAGGAAGTATTTTCAAAATAATACCTGGTCCATCTACGAGTAATGCATTAGAAAAGTTTTTTCAAACAAAACACAAGTTAAATGCTAAAGCTTTGGCTGATATGCACGGATTTAATTATTTAAGAGCAGATAATCAACAAGGATTGGAGAAAGCTTTAGATAGATTTATCTCAGATAATTCGGCACCATCAATTTTAGAAATCAATACTTCGAAAATAGATAACGAGAAGGTGTTAAGCGATTACTGGAAAATGTTGGAATAGTATCTAAATATAATATGTATAGATGATTTTGTGGGAGTGTAATCATGTTAAAATCTAACATATTATTAAGGGTTTAATCATTGTTATCAATAAATTATAAATTGAATTAAATTTCGTTTCTTTGCAGCGTAAAAAGACAGGTTCAAAATATTGTCTTTTTTTAGGTGTAAAACTTGAAAATCAATAAAATAAAAATTAGTTATGGGTATTTTCGATAAAATCTTTTCTAGAGAGAAGAAAGAAACTTTAGACAAAGGTTTAGAAAAATCTAAAACATCTTTTTTTTCCAAACTAACTAAAGCTGTTGCAGGAAAATCTACTGTAGATGCTGATGTTCTTGATGATTTGGAAGAAATACTTGTTACTTCAGATGTGGGAGTCGATACAACTCTGAAGATTATAGATAGGATTGAGGCAAGAGTAGAAAGAGATAAATACCTTGGAACATCTGAATTAAACGAGATTTTAAGAGAAGAGATTGCGGGATTACTTTCTGAAACAAATGTTGGTAATGAAACTGATATTGTTATTCCTAAAGTAGAGAATGGACCATATGTAATTATGGTTGTGGGAGTAAATGGAGTGGGAAAAACTACTACAATTGGTAAACTTGCATATCAGTTAAATAAGAAAGGATACAAAGTAGTGTTGGGTGCTGCAGATACATTTAGAGCTGCCGCAATCGAACAATTGGAGATTTGGGCAAACCGTGTGGGTGTTTCAATTGTGAAACAGCAATTTGGTTCTGATCCAGCTTCAGTTGCATTTGACACTTTAGAGTCTGCAAAATCTTCTGGTGCAGATGTTGTTATTATTGATACAGCAGGACGTTTGCATAACAAAATTAATCTTATGAACGAGCTTTCTAAGATAAAGAGAGTTATGCAGAAAGTAGTTCCTGATGCACCACATGATGTAATGTTGGTTCTAGATGGGTCAACTGGACAGAATGCTTTTGAACAAGCTAAACAATTTACTGCAGCTACTGAAGTTTCTTCTTTGGCAGTTACTAAATTGGATGGAACAGCAAAAGGAGGTGTAGTTATTGGTATTTCAGATCAATTCCAGATTCCTGTAAGATATATTGGTGTGGGAGAAGGATTAGAAGATCTTCAGGTTTTCAATAAATATGAATTTGTAGATTCATTCTTCAAAAAATAAAATAGTTAACAAACAACTTGCAACTAGCGACCAATAACTCGTAACATAAATAAATGAGAACAAAATCAGCAAAACAGAATAAAATTAATGTTGTAACTCTTGGGTGCTCTAAGAATGTTTACGATTCAGAAGTATTGATGGGGCAATTGAAGGCCAACGAAATGGAAGTTTCGCAAGATGATGCTGATGGAAATATAGTTGTAATTAACACATGTGGATTTATTGGTGATGCTAAGGAAGAGTCGATAAATACTATTCTTGATTTTGTAAATCTTAAGGAAGCTGGTGAAATAGATAAAGTGTTTGTAACTGGATGTTTATCCGAAAGATATAAATCAGATTTAGAAGCTGAAATTAAAGATGTAGATCAGTATTTTGGCACACACGATTTACCAAGATTGTTAAGTGCTTTAGGGGCTGATTACAAAAAAGAATTGATAGGAGAGCGTTTAACTACTACTCCAAAACATTATGCTTACCTAAAAATATCAGAAGGTTGCGATAGGTCTTGTTCTTTCTGTGCTATACCCTTAATTAGAGGAAAGCATGTTTCGGTTCCTATGCCAATGTTGGTTGCCGAAGCAGAAAAGTTGGCTAAATCAGGAGTTAAAGAATTGGTGTTAATTGCCCAAGATTTAACTTACTACGGACTTGATTTGTACAAGGAACGTAAATTGGCAGATTTATTGCGAGAGTTAGCAAAAGTAGAAGGTATAGAGTGGATACGTTTGCACTATGCATATCCTACAAGTTTCCCAATGGATGCATTGGAAGTTATGCGCGATGAACCAAAAATCTGTAATTATTTAGATATACCACTTCAGCACAGTTCTACAAGATTGCTAGAGTCTATGCGACGTGGTACAACAATAGAAAAGACAAATAAACTTCTTCGAAAGTTTAAAGAAATGATTCCAAACATTGCTATTCGTACAACTTTGATAGTTGGCTATCCTGGAGAAACTGAAGAGGATTTCGAGGAAATGAAAGAATGGGTAAGGGAAATGCGTTTCGATAGATTGGGCGTGTTTGCTTATTCTCACGAAGAAGACACTCCTGCTTTTGATTTGGAAGATGACGTTGATGAAGAAGTAAAGCAGAATCGTGTAAACGAGATAATGGAAATACAAGCTCAGGTTTCATTTGAGTTGAATCAAGAAAAAATAGGTAAAACCTTTAAATGTATTTTCGATAGAGTAGATGAAGAAAATTTCATTGGAAGAACAGAATACGACTCTCCAGATGTAGATAACGAGGTACTTATTTCTAAAGAAGATTACTACGTGCCGTTAGGTGAATTTATTGATGTAGAAATTTTTGATGCTGGTGAATACGATTTATACGGCAAACCTCTCGGTAAAGTAAAAAACAGAAATTAAATCGCGTAGAGACGC
>CAZIYK010000076.1:0-7991 GCA_964543445.1 uncultured Flavobacteriales bacterium | reverse complement strand
CGAATAAATCCGAAACCCTCTGTATTGCTTTACAGCATATTTTATTTTAATGAATTTGCATGACGCTTACGCTCATAATCTTTCAAATAAATTTTTCTTAATCTGATGCTCAATGGAGTTACCTCTACGTACTCATCTTTTTGTATATACTCTAAAGCTTCCTCTAAAGTGAAGATGATTGGTGGAGCAAGTTTGATTTTATCATCAGCTCCTGAAGAACGTACGTTAGACATTTTCTTCATCTTAGTTACGTTAACTCCAATATCTTCTGAACGTGTGTTCATACCAATTACTTGACCTTCGTAAATAGGATCGTTAGGGCTAACGAAGAATTTACCTCTGTCTTGCATTTTGTCAAGAGAATAAGGAATTGCCTTACCTTCTTCTAATGAAATTAACGAACCGTTGTTACGCTCAGGAATATTTCCTTTTACTGGCTCGAAAGATGCGAAACGGTGAGTAACAATTGCTTCTCCTGCCGTAGCTGTAAGTGCTTGATTTCTTAAACCTATAAGTCCACGTGATGGAATAGAGAATTCAAGAACCATACGATCTCCTTTTGGAGCCATACTTGTCATCTCTCCTTTACGAACAGTTACCATCTCTACTATCTTACCTGAATATTCCTCTGGAACATCTACTGTAAGATCCTCGATTGGTTCGTGTTTTACTCCGTCAATTTCTTTTATAATTACCTGTGGTTGTCCAATCTGTAACTCGTAACCTTCGCGACGCATAGTCTCGATAAGTACTGCTAAGTGAAGTATACCACGTCCTGATACTATAAACTGATCTGCAGAATCACCTTGTCTAACTCTTAGAGCCAAGTTTTTCTCTGTTTCTCTTTCTAAACGTTCTTTTATATGACGAGATGTTACATATTTACCTTCTTTTCCAAAGAATGGAGAGTTGTTGATAGTAAACAACATACTCATTGTAGGCTCATCAATATCAATTGTTGCTAATGGTTCTGGTTTTTCTAAATCTGCAATAGTATCACCAATTTCGAAACCTTCGATACCTGATAATGCACAAATATCTCCTGCTTCTACTTTCTCTACTCTTTTACGTCCTAATCCTACAAACTCATAAAGTTCTTTTACTTTAGAACGAATGTGAGTACCATCGCGCTTAACCAACATTATTTGCTGACCTTCGTTAATCTCTCCTCTGTGTACACGACCAATAGCAATACGTCCTGTAAAGTTTGAGAAATCGATTGAAGTAACAAGCATTTGTAAGTTTCCAAACTCAACTTTTGGTGCTGGAATATGCTCGATAACTGCATCAAGTAATGGCCCAATATTATCTGTTGGCTCTTTCCAATCTTCACTCATCCAATTGTTCTTAGCTGAACCATAAATTGTTGGGAAATCTAGTTGCCACTCGTCTGCACCTAAATTGAACATTAAATCGAATACCTGCTCATTAACTATGTCAGGAGTACAGTTTTCTTTATCTACTTTATTTACAACTACAATAGGTTTTAGCTTAAGGTCGATAGCTTTTTGAAGTACAAAACGCGTTTGAGGCATTGCTCCTTCGAATGCGTCAACCAACAAAAGAACACCATCAGCCATGTTTAAAACACGCTCTACCTCACCACCAAAATCGGAGTGACCTGGAGTGTCGATAATGTTAATTTTGTAACCCTTGTACTGTACAGAAATGTTTTTTGATGTAATTGTAATTCCACGCTCACGCTCTAAGTCATTACTATCCAAGATTAAGTCTCCTGTTTCTTTTCTAGTGTCCATTGCTTGACAATGGTGAATAATTTTGTCAACCAATGTAGTTTTACCGTGGTCAACATGCGCAATAATCGCGATGTTTCTGATATTCTTTTCCATAAAGTATTATAATAGAATACTGTAAATATACATGTATTCTGATTTTTAAATGCGTGCAAAGATAATGATAATTTCAATGTGTTCAACATACACTACAAAAAGCTTACTAGTTTGTGATTATGTGAATTAAACTAATGACAAAGTGAAATTAATATTTACAAAATCTCTGCTTTTATACAAAAAAGCATGTTTTAAGGTGCTTGCTAAGGTCTATTAAAACAATCCTCTTCTGAAATAATCTATAATTTCTCCAAAATCGGCAGTGAAAACAAAACGTATTCTCTCTTGATAATTAGGTTCTGCAAACTCGCTTCCTTTGTTTGAATAAATTGGAAAATAGAATTCAAATATCTCAGGTACGAAATTAAACCTAACACCCGTATCCCAAATAAACTTATTACTATCTCCTTTATTTGAATACATTCCTACATCGCCATAAACTTCAAAAAACTTCCAAATAGACACATGCAAATTAGATGCTACTAACCAATTGTTTGCAAATGTGTTATACTTAGTTTTAAAAGCTCCATCGTTAACAATTATTTGCTGACTTAGTATTCCACTAGTTTCCGATCTTCCTAAGAAATTATAGTCGAAAAGGTAGTCAGTAGAACTGTTGATTCCGAAATCGTAATATGTATTTCCTACATTGTTGTATAAAAATATTCCTGCAAACAAACGAACATCTATTCTGTTATGCCAATCTGTTAATTTTCTGAATCTAATTTCAGAACTGATTTTCCCAAATTTATCTCCAATCTGCAAATCTGTTTTATATCTGAAATCATCAATTATTTCGGGATTTTCATATATATGTCGAATATTGAAAATCTTATATTCTTCATATTTTTCGATATCATCTATTGGTCCATCAAAATTTGGTATTTCCTTTTCAACACTAACGTATCGCATAAACAAGTAGTTGTTATCTACTCCACGTGGATTATGTCGTTTGAAATAAAGCCTTACTGCCGGATTGTATTTAAAATAAGCAAGTTCCTTATCGTAATGAGAATATTTCATAAACATAGCCACACTTGCCGAATGGAAAATATCACTATCTCTGAAATAGTAAGTATAGCCTACAGACCCCGAACCTGTTAATGATTTTGCTCTGAAAGCATACGTTGGACTTATATTGTAATTAAAAGGCCTACGTATAAGCGATTTATTATAAAAAGCAGCTCCCAAAACAACACCGTCATATGCATTCCACTCTCCATACGGATTTACAAAAACTTGAGAATAATGAGGGTTCTCTATATCCGTCATCAATTTAAATTGAAGAGGCTTATCTAACGGTCTGTACCATTTTTTTGTATACTTAAGAGTATTGTCTCTAAAATTAAATTCAGGTAAGGCGTTACTATCATTCAATACAATTCTATCAAATTTTAAGCTAGGAGGAGTAAATCTCATTGTATCAACAAAACCTTCTCGCCATTCAGCAAACACCAAACTATCTTTTTGATAGCCATAGATTTTTAGTGGGCCTGTGTAATTAGTTTTATTTGTTATCAAGATATCATCATCCTTCAATTTCAACTTATAGTCAATCAGATTTCTTTTTTTGATGTAATCCGTAAAAAACCAATTACTCTTTTCGCTAGAGTTTTTTGCAAAAATCTTCTCCACCTCTTCAGTATCTATAAATTTATTTGAAGAGTAACTGTAAGTTTCTTTTAACGATTTAATGAATTTATCCTCACCCAAGTAGTCCCTTAAATATGACAACCCCATAGATGTTTTAAACTGATTTATTGCAAGTAAATTCAGATTTGCAAACTCATCTTTTGGTATTCCTATGGCCTGATCTAAATTTTGCCTAGCCATAATTAAATACAACAATTGCTGTCTGTCGTTAAATTTCAATTCCGATAAATCAAAAAATCTAGATATCCAATAATCTGATAAATTCCCAAATAATTTTTTGTTGGGATAATATTTTTTTATGTACAAACTCAATAGATACGAATTAAGTCCATCTATCAACCATGCATCATCTCTTGGATTTGTAAAAATCGAAGACTTTATATAGGCATTACTTAGTGCTTTAAAAACCTCTATTTCCTTCTGAAACTTTTCTCCCATTGTTTCTATAAAAGGAATAGTATTTAAACTATAAATAGGATTGTTTTTCAGATATACAGAGCTAACCCATAATTTAGAAGATTTATACTGTCCTAAATTACTCTCCAAAAAATCTAATTGTCGTTTTAGTAAATCCTCAAATGGATCTTCTACAGAAAGTATAAAAGGATACTTAATATCTGTTTCTACTGTTACTATGTTAGATGTTTTGGTTGTTATTTGATATTTCTTAAACTTTAAATCTTTATAAATCATTATATTCACCGAACCCAATGATTTTCCCGACAATGTTGCCTCGAATCTATCAAAACCCATATAACTCTCTTTGTACATAAGATTAGAGGTAATCTTATAGTTCTCAGGAAATCTCAATTTTATAAGATAAATACTTGGCTCAATAAATAAATCATCTAGATTTTTATTAGACATAATATGCCATTTGCCCTTGCTATAAACAGCAGGACTCAAATACCATTCTTTCAGAAAAAAACCTCTTTCGCTATATCCAAATCCTGTAAATCTAGCATTGGGCAATTTTAATTTAAAAGGAGTATTAATGGTTATCGACTTTCCTGGTTTAAGTGGCTCATTCAACTCCAATTCAATAATATCGTGAGAGTGATTTAAATAACTCCACACAAGTGTATCCGATTCCTCTTCGAATAAAAAATCATATATATTCCCTTTATCTTCAGATGGAGCAAAATATATGTCCGTTTTCCTATTTTCTCTAGATCTAAATCCTAATTCAGTATTCCTATTACGGTATGATGCTGGCCAAGCATGAAGAAATATTTCATTTAAAGTATCAGAACTGTTATTTACATAAATAATTTTCTGAGTACCCGTAATAATATTTGTAAGAGTGTCGATACTAGCATCTATAATAATAGAATTCCTAGCATCCGTTTGCGATTTTGCAATAGTGATGAATAATGATAATATTATGGATAGTAAATATTTCAATTCAGAAGTTGAGTTTAGTTTTATAAAAACACCTTTTATTATGTATAAAAGTACGTAATCCTTTTACAAAAAACTTAGGCACTACAAACTTATAACAACAATTATAATTTCAAAGAGAAGATACACCAACTTCACTAAAAAAAATTACAATATATATAGATAACAACATTAGTTAAATTGTTTACTTTTACTCCGCTTTTTACATAAGTGTAAAAACACACTCTTTTTTTATTGTTAAAAATTTATTTTATGAAATATACTGATGTATTTGTAATTGGTGGAAGTGCAGCCGGAGTGGTAGCTGCTACAACTGCAAAAAACCATAATCCTGAGAAAAAAGTAGTTCTAGCTCGTTTAGAAGAAAAAGTAATGGTGCCATGTGGTATCCCATACATTTTTGGTTCGCTAGACAATAGTTCAAAAAACATAATGCCTGATACAGGATTAAATAAATTTGGCATTGATATCATGGTTGATGAAGTTCTTTCTATAGACGAGAACGAAAAGTTCTGTAAAATGAAGTCTGGAGAAACTATATTTTACGACAAATTAATCATTGCTACAGGTTCTAAACCTTCAGAACCAAAATGGTTAGAAGGTAGAGAATTAGAGAATGTTTACTACATATTCAAAGACAAGGTTTACTTAGACAAATTCAACGAGAAACTAAATTCATTAAATAACATTGTAGTTATTGGAGGTGGTTTCATTGGTGTTGAAATGTCTGACGAACTTAAGAAAGCTGGTAAAAACGTTACACTTGTTGAAATGCAAGAAACTATACTTAGTCTTGCTTTCGATAAAGAAGTTGCTTTAGAAATAGAAAAGATTGTAAAGGAAGAAGGTGTCAACCTGATTACTGGAAATGGAATTTCTAAAATCACAGGTAAAGATGGTAAAGTTGCTGGAGTAGTTTTACAAGATGGAACAAAACTAGATGCTGATGCTGTAATTTTATCAACAGGATATTCGCCAAATACTAAGCTTGCCGAATCTATAGGTTTAAATCTAAACCGTAAAGGATTTATAAAAGTAGATGAGTACATGCGAACAGATATCAAAGATATTTTTGCTGTTGGTGATTGTGCTGAGAAGAGAGACTTCTTTACACGTAGAAGCTCAGGTGCTATGCTTGCATCTATCGCTACTGCCGAGGCTAGAGTTGCTGCTATGAATCTTTACAAACTATCTACACTAAAAACTCTTAGTGGTACTATTACTATTTTTGCAACGGCTATGAATGGTAAAGGATTCGGGTCTGCAGGATTAACTGAATCTCAAGCAAAAGCAGAAGGATTCAATGTAGTTACAGGAATGTTTGCAGGAATGGACAAGCACCCAGGTACACTGCCAGGAACATCTAAACAGTTGATTAAACTTATTGCTTCGAAAGAAACAGGAATCATTCTAGGAGGTGAAGTTATTGGCGGAATGAGTGCTGGTGAAATTACTAATATCATTGGTTTCATTATCCAAAACCGTATGACTATCAACGCACTTCTAACAGCTCAGATAGGTACTCACCCACTACTTACAGGTTCTCCGGTGATGTACTCATTGATAAAAGCTGCTGAAATTGTTGTTAAGAAAATCAACTCTTAATATTTCAAAATATATCTTATCGAAAACCGTTAGCAGTAATGTTAGCGGTTTTTTTATGCTATTTTTATGCCACTGGTCGAGTCTGCCTTGACGATGAGCAGGCCATACTAAAGTTATTTTCCGTACAAATTAACTTCCTACAAATACTAAATTAAACAGCATAACGGTTAAACAAAAAACATATCTTTGCATTAAAATAATTTTGAAATAGATGATTACTGATACTATAGTTGCATTAGCTACACCTTCGGGCGTAGGAGCCATTGGAATAGTCCGACTTTCGGGAGAGAAATCGATAGAAATTTGTAATGAAGTTTTTAAATCTGTAAAAGGAAATAAAGACTTACG
The DNA here is from genome assembly GCA_964543445.1 of uncultured Flavobacteriales bacterium. Taxonomy (GTDB): domain Bacteria; phylum Bacteroidota; class Bacteroidia; order Flavobacteriales; family JADGDT01; genus JADGDT01. The sequence continues at coordinate 1,134 of CAZIYK010000076.1, read as the reverse complement.
AGAACAAAAAACTCACACCCTACATTTCGGAACAATCAACGATGGTGATAGAATTATCGACGAAGTATTAGTATCTATTTTCAAAGGTAGCAACTCATATACTGGCGAAAACTCAGTTGAGGTTTCATGTCATGGATCGCAATATATTTTGCAAGAAGTTATAAATCTGTTTATTCGCAAAGGTGCTCGTATGGCTAAACCTGGCGAATTTACACTTAGAGCTTTCACCAATGGCAAACTTGACCTATCGCAAGCCGAAGCTGTTGCCGACCTTATACATTCAGAGTCTGAAGCAGCACACAGAACAGCCATGCAACAAATGCGTGGAGGATTTTCAAAAGAAATAGAACAACTTCGAGACGAGTTAATTCACTTCGCATCAATGATAGAATTAGAACTCGATTTTGGAGAAGAAGATGTAGAATTTGCCGACCGTAGTGCATTAGAAGCTTTAGTAGCTAGAATCAAAAAAGTTATAAAACGATTGATTGATTCTTTTGCAGTTGGCAACGTTATTAAAAATGGAATTCCTGTGGCTATTGTTGGCGAGCCTAACGTAGGTAAATCAACACTACTTAACCTTTTGCTAAACGAAGAAAGAGCCATAGTATCAGAAATTGCAGGTACTACCCGCGACACCATAGAAGATGAATTGAACATTGGCGGACAGATTTTCCGTTTTATTGATACAGCAGGTATTCGCGAAACTACCGATCTTGTAGAAGGATTGGGAATAAAGAAAACTTTCGAAAAAATCGATCAAGCCTCAATAGTAATTTACCTTTTTGATGCTTCTAAACCTCACAAAAAAGAACTTGAGGAAATAGAAAAAATCAGCAAACGTGTTGGCGACAAAAACTTAATTATTCTCGCTAATAAAATTGATATTGCTGATAAATCAATAATTGAAAAAGAGTTCGCTAATCATCAGAACCTTTTCATGATTTCGGCAAAATTAAATCAAGGAGTAGATAAACTTACCGATAAACTATTGAGTTTTGCAAATACAGGAAAGGTATCTGAAAACCAAAATATAGTTACAAATTCACGTCATTACGAAGCCCTACTCCTAGCCTACACCGAACTTACAAAAGTAGAAGAAGGATTAGCCATAAACCTATCAGGAGATTTCTT
>CAZIYK010000075.1:0-8023 GCA_964543445.1 uncultured Flavobacteriales bacterium | reverse complement strand
TTAATCATAAGTCTTGGCAAAGGTTTAGCAGGATTGCGCTTAGTTAAGTCTAAACTAATTCCAAACTTTTTAAGAATAGGAACTTTATGAGTTTCTACAAATTCTATTAAAGTACCATCGTTATCTTCTAGATATGTAAAACGACCTGCAGCATCTTCCATTCCAAAACTAGAACCTGTATCAACTGTGAATGGATATCCAGCTTTCTCACATTGCTGTTTTAACTCGTCCATACCGTTAATATCGAAACACAAGTGAATAAATCCTTGATCGCCCCACATTCTTCCTTCAAAAATCTTCTTTGGCTCTCTGTCTTTTACTTCTATCAACTCCAACTGTGTTGATCCAAGTAATTGACTAAAAGCACCTACTCTTTTTTCGCTGTGTCTAAGTAAAACTCTTCTGAAGGTTTTATCGCCACCTGCTAACGATTTCAAATCGTCAAAAGTTCCTTCCTTATCATATACAACCTCATCGTAACCTAAAACATCAGAATATAGTTTACGAGATTTATCGATATCAGAAACTCCTATAACTGTTCCAAAAACACCTCCACATACATGCTTACCTTTTGTACTAAACCAGTCTAAGCCTTCTTCTATTTGAAACAGATTACCATGAAGATCTTTAACAAAGAAATGTTTATCCCCATTAGGATTTTCAACAACTTCGCTTATCAAATTCAAATCATTTGTTTTGAAATAATCGTAAGCTTCTTGTATGTTTTTAGCTTTAATTTTTGTGATATTTATTCCTAAATCACCAAGTTGAATTTCAAAATTGGCTTTTACAGGAGGTCTATCCATCAACTGCCAAATCTCGAAACCTCCTCCACCTTGCATATTCAATGCTAGTATTGCATGACGACTTCTTGGCTCCCCTTCAGTGTATCTCAACATAAGTTCTGCCGATGCCTTTTCGTCAAATATAGGTACATCAGCCCCAAATGCTTTTCTATACCATTTCCATGTTTCAGGAGTGTTAGGATTTCCTATCCCTACCTGTTGTATTCCGCTAATTATCATCTTCTATTTATTGTTTATTCTTTGATTCACTGATATAGTAAAATATTGAACTACTAAGTTGCTTTAATTTTAGAAACCATTCGGTAATATAAAAATGGAAAAAATCTTCTGATATGTACCATCATCAATTCTTTCCTACCTACCAAAATCTCTTTCTTTTCGTTCTTTAAACCATTAAAAATCTTTGTTGCAGCTTCTTCTGCTGGCATTCCTCCATCCTGACCTTCATCCATTTTGCCATGTGTGCTACCATCTGCTAAAATAGCCCCTAACGAAATATTTGTTTTAATTCGCCCTGGAATAATTATAGTTACCTTTATTCCTCTATCTTGAGTTTCTGCACGAAGTGTATCGAAAAAACCTTGTAAAGCGTGTTTTGATGCAGAATAAGCCGACCTCAATGGAAAACCAAACTTACCTACTATACTTGTAACAACAGCTATCTGTCCTCCACCTTGTTTAAGCATATATGGCAACACTGCTTTAGTAAGAGCAACTGTTCCAAAAAAGTTAACTTCCATTAACTTCCTATCTACATCTAAACTTGTTTCTTCTACTAACGAACGTTGACTTATTCCTCCGTTATTTATTAGTAAATCTATTGATCCAAATTCTGAAATAACCCTTTCAACTATCTCCTTAAACGAATCTTGATTTGCTAAATCTAAAGCTTCAATTACAACTTTATTACCATATGATTCTACTTCAGATTTAAGTTTTTCTAACTCTGAAACATTACGAGATGACAAAATTATATTTGCATTTTCTTCGGAGAATCGTTTCACTAATGCTCTACCTATTCCAGAAGATGCACCCGTAATCCACACAGTTTTATTCTTGTATTCCAAACCTAAAAAGCAGTTAAATTATTATTTTTTCGACGAATTTATAACTTTTTACACCTTATCCCAACACTAAAACGTTCAGTCTAGCTAGTTAGCACTATCAACATACACTCATATCGTTAACAATTTAAAAATCAACGAATTAAATATTAGATAGTACATGTAAAACATACCATACTAGAACGTTCCAACCACTTGGATTGAATATAAAAACAAAAAAAATAAAGTTTATTTGCAATGTTATACTGTAGTAGTTGACTTCAGTCGGAAAACTACAAATATTTAAAATTAGAAAACAATATTTATTAAACAACAAAAGATACCAAGATGGATATTTTCAAGAAATTAACAGAGAAAAAAACTGCATTAGGACAGTACCAAGATCAAGCTGATGGATATTACGCATTCCCAAAATTAGAAGGAGAAATTCACCCTCACATGATTTTCAACGGTAAGGAAGTTTTAACATGGAGTTTGAACAACTATTTAGGACTTGCTAATCATCCTGAGGTAAGAGAAGCTGATGCAAAAGGTGCTGCAGATTGGGGTCTTGCTTACCCAATGGGTGCAAGAATCATGACAGGACAAACTAGCCTTCACCAAGAACTTGAAAGAGAATTGGCTGATTACGCTGGTAGAGAGTCTGCATATCTTCTTAACTACGGTTACCAAGGAATTATGTCAATTATCGACACTTTGGTTGACAGAAAAGATATTATCGTTTACGATTCAGAAGATCACGCATCTATTCTTGACGGTGTAAGACTACACATGGGTAAACGTTTTGTTTATGCTCACAACGATATGGATAGCCTTAGAACTCAACTTAGACATGCTACTAAATTAGCAGCTAAAACAGGTGGAGGTATTTTGGTTATCACTGAAGGTGTATTTGGTATGTCAGGTGACTTAGGTAAACTAGATGAGATAGTTGCTATAAAAGAAGAATTTGATTTCCGTTTATTAATTGACGATGCTCACGGTTTTGGAACAATGGGACCTACTGGAGCTGGTACTGACGAGCACTTCAATGTAAGAGAAGGTGTAGATCTTTATTTCGGAACTTTCGCAAAATCAATGGCTAGTATTGGAGCATTCGTTGCAGGTAGCAAAGCTATTATAGATGTATTGCGTTACAACATGAGATCTCAGATTTTTGCTAAATCTCTTCCTATGCCTCTAGTTGTTGGTGCATTGAAAAGACTTGAAATAATTAGAAAAGATACTAAACAAAAAGATCAACTTTGGACTATTACCAATGCTCTTAAAAAAGGTCTTAGAGAAAAAGGATTCGATTTAGGTAACTCTAACTCTCCTGTAACTCCAGTATTCTTTAAAGGAGAAGTTGGTGAAGCTACAAACGTATTGTTAGACTTAAGAGAAAACTACGGTATTTTCTGTTCAATAGTTGTATATCCTGTAGTACCAAAAGGAGTTATCATGCTTAGACTTATCCCTACAGCAGATCACACTTTAGAAGATGTTGACAGAACAATTAAAGCTTTTGCTGCAGTAAACGAAAAGTTAACTGCTGGAAAATATGCTTCTGAAATGACAGCAATGACACTTTAATTAATAAACAAGATAAACAAATGTCAAGTACAAAATATCATTTAGAGTGTAAATCATGTGGCCATAAAATTGGTGACATGAGCGATTGGTTCAAGAATTTCCAAGAATGTCCTGAATGTGGAGGTAAATGGGCTGACGTGCATTACTCTGCAGACATGTCAGGAGTTAAGAAACTTATAGAAATAGAAGATCACGAAGCAAAAAGTGTATTCAATTATTTCGATTTCTTACCTATAGATAATAAAGAAAACATTGTAACTAACGGCGAAGGAGTAATTCCAGTAGAGAGATGGGATTTCCTTGAAGATTTCGCTAAGAAATATTACAACTTAGATTTAAAAGTAAATGTTTACCGCAACGATTTAAATCCAGGTACAGGTACTTTTAAAGATGTGGCTGCATCTGTTGCCGCTAGTGGTTTGAAAGAGCACGGAGTTAAGCAATACGTGGTTGCAAGTACAGGAAATATTGCATCAGCATTTTCTCATTACCTTGCTGAAGCAGGAATAAACCTAGCTGTTTTTGTACCAGAAAACGCACTTAAAGCTAATGTTGCTGAAGTAAGTGCTCATGGTCAGAAAATATTTAGAGTAAAAGGAGATTATGCAATGGCTAAAAAAGTTGCTGCCGATTACGCTAAAAACAACGGTATATTAATGTCGGGTGGTAATACAGACCCACTTCGTGTTGAGGCTAAGAAAACTATGGTTTTCGAATGGTTGAGACAGTGTGGCAAATTACCTGATGTTTACATCCAAGCATTAAGTGGAGGTACAGGACCAATTGCTATCGATAAGGCAGTAAGAGATCTTGAAGGAATTTACGATCTTAAAAATCCAAGATATATAATGGTTCAACCTTCTGGTTGCGATCCTATGACTCAAGGATGGAAAACTGCTAAGGCTAATAATTTCCCTGAAGGTTGGTTACACGACTACCCTATCATAGAAAATCCTGAAACAGAAGTACCTACTCTAGCTACAGGAAACCCTGCTACTTACCCTATTATTGCTAAAATAGTAAAAGATAGCGATGGTGAAATCATAACTTTCAACGAAGATTTAATGAAAGATATGGCTAGAATCGTTGCTTTCGAAAAAGGTATAAAAGTTGGACCAGCTTCAACTACTGCTATTGGAGGTTTCTTTAGAGCTCTTGAAGAAGGTGCTTTAAGAAATGGTGAATCAGTATTAATAAACGTTGGAGAAGGAATGAATAGAGCTCCAAAGTTAGTTGAAGATATGATTTACACTTCAGAGCTAGTAAGTTCTGCTGATGAGTGTAAAGTTCCTAATAGAGAAGACTACAGAGAGCAACTTTGGGAAAGAGTTATTTCTGACGTAACTGTAAAAGCATAAACTTCCATGATAATTGATAGTATTTATAACTCATATAGAAAAAGTAAGCCTAAAGAAGCTGAGCAAACTGAAAGTGTGAAGAAAAAAGAGGCTCACTTAAGAAGTATAGTGAAATCAATTAGTTGGAGAATTGTTGGAACTTTTGATACAATATTAATTTCATGGTTGGTTACTGGCAAAGTAAAAGCTGCCTTAACTATTGGATCTATTGAGGTAATTACCAAAATGGTGCTTTACTATTTCCACGAAAGAACATGGACAAAAATTAAATGGGGAGTAAAATGATAGATTTAAATCTAGAAGAAATAAATTCTGAATTAAGCAACAAAACGCCTGAACAGATAATAAAATGGGCTATTGAGCTTTCTGATAAGCACGTTGTAACTACAAATTTCAGACCTTACGAATGTGCTATTCTTCACGCATGTACTGCTGTAGAAAAAGACATGAAAGTAATATGGTGTGATACAGGATATAATACTCCTAACACATACAAGCATGCTGATGAAATCATAAAAATGCTAAGCTTGAATGTAGATATTTATGTTCCTAAACTTACAGCTGGTTATATAGATGCAACAATTGGTATTCCTGATATAGACGACGAAAATCATAAATTGTTTTCTGATATAGTTAAGATGGAGCCATTTGCTAGAGCCATGAGCGAGCATAAACCTGAAGTATGGTTTACCAATCTTCGCAAAGGTCAAACTGCTTTTAGAGATAGCATAGGAATTGTTTCTTTAAGCAAAGATGGAGTTGTAAAAGTTAGTCCTTTCTACAACTACAGCGACGAAGAAATGGATAAATATGTAGAAGAGCATAATTTACCAAACGAATTCAAATACTTTGACCCTACTAAAGTACTTGAAAATCGTGAGTGTGGATTGCATTCTTAATACAAGGTTAAAAGATTAAATGGTTAGAGGATTCAAATAGTAAACTATCATTTACTATTACCTTCTAACCATAAATACAACATATTAATTATGAGTAAATTAAATATAAATCCTCTTGAGAGTGAGGCTATTCATATATTCAGAGAAGTAGTTTCTCAGTTCGAAAGACCTGTTCTACTTTTCTCTGGAGGAAAAGATTCTATCACATTGGTTAGACTTGCCGAAAAAGCATTCTATCCTGCTAAGATTCCTTTCCCTCTAATGCACATCGATACTGGACACAACTTCCCTGAAACTATCGAGTTTAGAGATAAACTTGTAAAAGAATTGGGTGTAGAATTGATAGTACGTAAAGTACAAGATTCTATTGACGCTGGTAAAGTTGTTGAGGAATCTGGTCGTTACTCTAGTAGAAACACTCTACAAACTACTACTCTACTTGATGCAATTGAAGAATTTAAATTCGATGCTTGTATTGGTGGAGCTCGTAGAGATGAAGAGAAAGCTCGTGCTAAAGAACGTATTTTCTCAGTAAGAGACGATTTCGGACAATGGGACGAAAAAAATCAAAGACCAGAACTTTTCGACATGCTAAATGGAGAAATAGAAATTGGTCAGAACGTGAGAGTTTTCCCTATTTCAAACTGGACAGAACTAGATGTATGGACTTACATTGAGCAAGAAGATTTAGAAATTCCTTCTATATACTTTGCTCACCAAAGAGACACTTTCGTTAGAGATGGGTTAATATGGACTTCATCAGAGCATGTATATAGAGACGAAGACGAAGTTGTAGAAAACCGTTGGGTAAGATTCCGTACTGTTGGAGATATGAGTTGTACAGCTGCAGTAATGTCTAAAGCAACTACAATTAGCGAAGTTGTTGCAGAAATTAGAGAATCTAAAATTTCTGAAAGAGGTGCACGTATCGACGACAAACGTTCGGAAGCTGCAATGGAAAAACGTAAGCAACAAGGATATTTTTAACCAAAGATTAAAGACAAATGCAAGTATTAAAAATAGCAACAGCAGGTAGTGTTGACGATGGAAAAAGTACTTTAATTGGAAGGTTACTTTACGATACAAATTCACTTACAGAAGATAAGCTAGAAGCAATAGAAAAAAGTAGTAAAAGCAAAGGATACGATTATCTTGATTTCTCTTTGGCAACCGATGGATTAGTAGCCGAGCGTGAACAAGGAATTACTATCGACGTTGCACACATCTACTTCTCTACAGCTACAAGAAGTTATATTATTGCCGATACTCCTGGTCATGTTGAGTACACTAGAAACATGGTTACAGGTGCATCTACATCTCAGGCTTCAATTATTTTGATTGATGCTCGTCACGGTGTAATTGAGCAAACTTATCGTCACTTCTTCATAAACAACCTACTTAGAGTAAAAGACATTATTGTTACAATTAACAAAATGGATTTAGTTGATTATGATGAGGAGCGTTACGAAGCCATCAAAAAAGACTTTATGGCATTAGCTGCAAAAAGCGATTACAACGAACAGAATATTACATTTATACCTATAAGTGCCTTAAAAGGTGATAACGTAGTTAGTAAATCTGATAATATGCCTTGGTACAAAGGACAATCTGTGCTAGAGCATTTAGAGCTTTTAGATACCGAAGATATTTATACAAAAGGCAAACTAAGATTTCCTGTACAAAATGTTATCAGACCTAAAACCGAAGAATATCACGATTTCCGTGCTTACGCAGGTAAGGTTTATGGCGAAGATATTACTGTTGGCGATAACATAGTTGTTCTTCCATCAATGAAGAAATCAACAGTTAAAAATATTCACTTCTACGACAAACAATACACTAGTGCTCCACATGGTTCTTCTATCTCTATTGAGTTAGAACATGATATAAATGTGAGCCGTGGCGACATGATTGTTAAAGAAGATGAGTTGCCAGCTATTAACAAAGAAATCACAGCTACTGTTACATGGATGGACAATCAGAATCTAACAGTTGGTACTGTTTACACTCTACAACACGGTGTTAATAAAGTATTAGCTAAAGTTAGTTCTATTAATCACACAGTAGAAACTGATTTCTCGGGAGTAGAAAAAAACATCTCTACACTAGGGATGAATGATATTGCCTCTGTAACTTTTAAACTTAACAAACCAATATATGGAGATAAGTTTAAAGAAAACAGAGCAAACGGAGCTTTTATTCTAATAGACAAAAATACACACAACACTAGTGGCGTTGGGTTTATTGAATAATTTGCAATGAATTACTACAACAAAAAAGGATCATACTTTTTATAGTATGGTCCTTTTTTATTGGAATTTATA
>CAZIYK010000074.1:0-8083 GCA_964543445.1 uncultured Flavobacteriales bacterium | reverse complement strand
TCACTGGATTTTAAGTCCAGCGTGTCTACCAATTCCACCACTTAGGCAACTTTGAGCGAAAGACGGGATTTGAACCCGCGACCCCGACCTTGGCAAGGTCGTGCTCTACCCCTGAGCTACTTTCGCATTATTGTCTTCAAAGAACTTATCTGTTTTTTGCGAGTGCAAATATATGTCGTTTTTATATATCTACAAAAAAATAATTGTATTTTTTTTGAATCTGTAGAAGATTAATTATTTAATTCATTGAATATTAAAAATATAGATTAAGCTCCAATCATCTTTTTAATCTCATTTAACTTCATCAAAGCTTCAATTGGTGTTAGTGTATTTATGTCTATATCTACAATTTCGTCTTTAATACTTTGCAATGTTGGATCGTCTAATTGAAAAAAGCTCAACTGCATATTTTCTGCTGCTTCCACTTTCGGACTAGGATCGGCACCTCTATTTTTTTCTAAAGTTTTAAGTATATCATTGGCTCTAGTTATAACTTTGCTTGGCATACCTGCCATTTTAGCCACGTGAATACCAAAACTATGGTGACTTCCTCCGGGAACTAATTTTCTCATGAATATTACACCATTACCAACTTCTTTTACAGATACGTTGTAATTCTTTATTCTATTAAACGTTTCTGACATATCGTTTAATTCGTGGTAATGCGTAGCAAACAAAGTTTTAGGTCGTGCTTTACTTTCGTGAAGAAATTCTGAAATAGACCATGCAATAGATATACCATCGTAGGTACTTGTACCACGTCCAATTTCGTCAAGTAGAATTAAGCTTCTATCTGATATATTATTTAAGATGCTTGCTGTTTCGTTCATTTCTACCATGAAAGTAGATTCGCCAGACGAAATATTATCCGAAGCTCCAACTCTAGTGAATACTTTATCTACAACTCCTATTTTTGCGTGTTTTGCAGGAACATAACTTCCCATCTGAGCCATAATAACTATTAATGCTGTTTGACGCAACAATGCCGATTTACCTGACATATTGGGTCCAGTAATCATTATTATTTGTTGTTGATCGCGATTTAGCGTTACATTATTAGAAATATATTCTTCTCCATCAGGGAGTTGTTGTTCAATTACAGGATGTCGTCCTTCACTTATTTCTAAATCTGTTGAATCGTCAACGCTAGGTTTTGTGTAGTTATTATTAATTGCTAGATATGCAAAAGACGTTAGTACGTCAATTTTTCCGACTAATTGAGCATTGTGCTGAACAGGAACAATTTCTTCAATCATTAAATCAATTAATTCATTGAAAAGCATTTGCTCTAGTTTGCCAATTTTTTCTTCGGCACCTAATATTTTATTTTCATATTCTTTTAACTCTTCGGTAATGTAACGCTCTGCATTCACTAGGGTTTGCTTGCGTATCCATTCTTCAGGAACTTTATCTTTGTGAGTATTTCTAACTTCAATGTAATAACCAAATACATTATTGAAAGCAATTTTAAGAGAAGAAATTCCCGTTCTTTCACTTTCTCTTTCGCATAGTTTATCTAGGTAATCTTTTCCCGAAAAAGCTATCTTTCTCAACTCATCTAGTTCCTCTGATACGCCTGTAGCAATAGCATTTCCCTTGGCAATATTTACAGGAGCATCTTCGCTTAACATTCTGCCTATATTATTTCTAATATTATCGCAAAAATTAAGACTGTGCCCTATTTTAGCTAGAGATTCGTTGTCTGATGCTAATGCAAGTTCTTTTAAAGGAACTACTGCATCCAATGATTTCTTTAGCTGTACTGCTTCGCGAGGTGAAATTTTGTGAGTGGCAACTTTTGAGATTAACCTCTCTATATCTCCAATATTTTTTAATGATTTTACAAAATCTTCTCTTGTATCATCATTATCAATTAAATAATTTACAACATCTAAACGTTCATTTATTCTGTTTACATGTTTTAGAGGCAAAGCCAACCACATTTTTAAAGTTCTACCACCCATAGGGGAAATAGTTTTATCTATAACGTCTAGTAGGGTAGTGGCATCGTGGTGTGCAGAGTTGTACAATTCCAAATTACGAATAGTGAATCTGTCCATCCACATGTAATTCCCTTCTTCTATACGACTTACAGAGGTAATATGGCTAACCTTGTCGTGTTGAGTTTCAGATAGGTAAAACAATGCAGCTCCTCCAGCAATTATTCCTTCGTTTGTACCTTCAATTCCAAAACCTTTTAGAGATTTTGTATTGAATTGATTTAATAAACTTTCGTTTGCATAGTCTTCCTGAAAAACCCAATCTTCTAGGTGAAACATGTAAAAATTATCGCCAAAAGCATCTAAAAATTGTTTCTTTTTCTGACGTTGATATAATATTTCGCTAGGGTTGAAATTCTGAAGTAACTTATCAATATATTCTATATTTCCTTGGGCTATATAAAATTCACCAGTTGAAACATCTAAGAAAGCAACGCCAGTTTCCTTTTTACCAAAATGTACTGCCGCCAAAAAATTATTACTTTTTGAGTTCAGAACTTGATCGTTTAGAGCTACACCAGGAGTTACTAATTCCGTCACTCCACGTTTAACAATCGTTTTTGTCATTTTAGGATCCTCTAGTTGGTCGCAAATTGCAACTCTTTGTCCTGCTCTAACTAATTTTGGTAGATAAGTATCTAAAGAGTGATGAGGGAAACCCGCTAACTCTGTTCGTGATGATCCATTAGCTCTATTCGTTAAAACTATTCCTAATATTTTAGATGCTTCTACTGCATCAGCGCCAAAGGTTTCGTAAAAATCACCTACCCTAAAAAGTAACATTGCTTCAGGATACCTAGCCTTTATCGCATTGTATTGTTTCATTAACGGAGTTTCCTTAGGAGCTTTCTTTTTTGCAGCCAAAATACTAGTGTTTTATATTGATATGCGAATGTAAATTAATTCTGAAAGATGAGTAAATTTAGTTTTCAACATTTGTAGGTTTACTACGAACAATTATCCATTTTATCTGTTATTCATAGTTTGGAATAGATGGAAATAATCACAATGGAAAACACTTGTTTTGATTATGCTTTTTGCATTGCAATAAATTCAGAATAGAGTTTTTTAAGGATGTTATTTTTTGTAGAAAAATTAACGTTGTCAATTTCAGAAATGGGTAATACAATCATTGATGTACTTGTAAGAAAAGCACTCTCGAATCTAGATATATCCTCTAAGTTAATATCCACTTCTTTTACATCTACACCTATTTTAGTAGCAATTTCAATAACTTTCTGACGGGTAATACCTGGTAAAACTTTATCGGATGTTGGTGTAAACAAAGTATTTTCTTTCACAAAGAAAACATTAGACCTGCTTCCCTCGGTGATAATATTGCGAGAATTAACTAGCAAAACCTCAAATAGATTTTCTACTTTAATTTTGTTATTAGCTTTTTCTCTTATTTCGCTATTAGCAATTTTGGAATTAGGGTCGTTTCTTTCGCCAAAACACAAACCCACTTTAACGCCGTTTTGGTATTGTTCGGGTGTTGGATATATAGATTTTGTAAAATAAATTAAGTAGTTTTTTAATTTACCCTCAACGAAAACTAAATCTATACGGATGTTCTTTTTTTGAAACTTATTAGCAGTGCCTAGTTTTTGAATATCTTCTTCTAACTTCTCTTTGCTAGGGATATTTTCGGCACTAAGATTTTTGTTATTAATGGATTTAAGCATTCTATCGAAATGCTCATCAAAAAAAACAGCATTGTTGTTTTCCCAGGTAAAAACCTCGTAAACAACAATGCTATTTTTAGTTTCTATATTTTCTGATTGGGTATTTACATCTATCAGTTTCCCGTTTAAAATGTATTTATTTCCAATCATGATATTTTTTTTAAGTAAATCAGTAATACTGAAAAGTTATCGTCTTTGTCTCACTACTTCGTAAAGTACAGCTCCACAAGCCACCGACACGTTTAGCGATTTAATTTCTCCTAAAATTGGAAGTTTTGCTTTACGGTCGGCAATTTTTTGTAATCCTAGCGTAATACCTTTTTGCTCGTTACCCATAATTATTGCAGTAGGTCCACTCATATCTACATCGTAAATAAAATCGTTAGATTTTTCTGTAGCAGCAACAACCTGAATTCCTTCTGCCTGCAAGTAGTAAACCGTATCTTTAAGATTATCTACTTTACAAATCGGTACATTAAAAATTGCTCCAGTTGCAGTTTTCATAGCATCGGCACTAACTGGTGCAGAACCTTGTTTAGGAATAATTATCCCGTTTACACCTGTACATTCAGCAGTACGAACGATAGCTCCAAAATTACGAACATCGGTAATTTGGTCTAAAATTACATAAAGAGGATTTGCTCCACTCTCTGCCGTTTGAGATACTAAATCTTCTAAACTAACAAAATCTACTGGCGATATAAATGCAAATACACCTTGATGAGTACTACGTGTAAGTCTATTTAATTTTTCAACAGGAACAGTTTTTGATTCTATTTCGTGTTTTTTAATAAGGGCTTTTAATTCATCAATCAAATCGCCTTTCAATCCTTTCTGAAGGAAAATTCTATCAAAAGTTACTCCTGATTTTATTCCTTCTATTATTGGGTGAAAACCAAAAATTGAATCTGTTTCTATTCTCTTTTCTGACATTTTAAATAAATTTTGTACAAAGGTAAGATAATTCTTGTTATGGCTTACAAGTTGACTATTACATATATCTTGATATGAAATTAAGCATTTTACAAAAAGCTAGATTAAATTAATAACTACTTATTTTTACTTTTAACATCAGAAGGAAGAAAACCAAATTGATTTTTAAAATCTTTGGCAAATTGTCCCATGTGCCAAAAATGATATTTACCTGCCAAAGTAGAAATATTGCTATCCTCATCAGCGAAAATTTCTTTTTTCACCTTGTTGAGTCTTATTGCTTTAATGTATTCGTTTGGCGATGCTTTAAATCGTTCTTTAAATGCATTAAATAACGTTTTTTCGCTAACACCTACCATCTTGCAAAGTTCCTGAACAGGAATCAGTTCTCCTTCTTCGTCGTGAATTAATTCTATAGCTTTATTTATAGAAGAATGTTGTTTGTTGCTAGGAGATTCTATTGTGTTGTGTTTGTTCTCTTCGATGTGATTTAATAAGAATAATGCTACTTTTTTAATTTCTGAATACTGTTCTTCGTCATCGGTGAATTTAGTATTCATGAATTTATCAGCTATCTCAAAAAAATCTTCTGTGAATTTAATATTAACAGGTATTTCTTTTGATTGCCCATCAAAAGCATTCTTACAGTTTGCAAAGTTATTCTCGGTAATAATTTTAGAAAGTACATCTTCTTTTATCGATAACAGGAAAATGTCAAGTCCATTGTAAGTGGTAACATCAATTGCAGGATGTTTAGGGAATATTAGAAGTTCTTTTCCAGGTAATCTTTTCTGATACCAAGTTAGTTCATTGCCATAATTTATAGGAATAACAATTGTACGGTATCCTAAAGGAGAGAATCCTCTGTGTTCAATAGTGCCTTGTAGAGTTTCTCTGCTCAATAAGAAATTTTCGCTAGAAAATATATGAAACCTAGCATTGAAATCTCCTTTGCTAATGATGTTGAAGTCTAAATTCCAGTCGTTAACAGCTTCTTTAAAGAAATCAAAATCATCGAAACTACCTTTTATTTTATTCATTATTCTTCACTTATTACTGTCCGTAAATATATTCAGTTTTGTTAATAAAATAAGGCTATTGCCGATTTTTGATGTTTAAATGATTCTTTAGAGGTTATATTTGAGTTTAATCAAAAATACACAAATAATTAATCTCAAAATTTATGAGGAGTTACATCAATAATTTTAGCAAATGGACAATGTTATTAGTAATAGCATTTTCGTTTGTTAATCAGGGTTTTGCTCAGGAAAATTTGCCTTTTCCTAAAGTGAAATCAGCAAGTAAAGTAGGGAAGACCCTAGCAGAATCAGAGCATCATTGGCGTCAAGAACCAAATAGGTTGCCAAAAGATGCACCAAATATTATTATAATACTTACCGACGATACAGGTTTTGGTAATCCATCTACTTTTGGAGGACCAATAAATACGCCAACTCTAACAAAGTTGGCTAACGAGGGAATTAAGTACAACGGATTTCATACAACAGCTATGTGTTCGCCAACACGTGCTTCAATCTTAACAGGTAGAAATCACCACCACGTTGGTTACGGACAGATATCGGAGTTTGCAACAGATTGGGATGGTTACATTGGTAGTATTCCTCGTGAAACTGCAACTCTTCCACAAATTTTAGGAGCATACGGATATACATCAGGAGCTTTCGGAAAATGGCACAATACACCTACAACCGATATTACTCCAGCTGGTCCTTTCGATCAATGGCCTACAGGTTTAGGGTTCGATTATTTCTATGGATTTATGGCAGGAGAAGCTTCGCAGTACGAGCCTGAGTTGTTCGAAAATACAACAGCTATAGATTATCCTCATAAGGAAGGATATCACTTAACAGAAGATTTGGCAGAGCATGCAATTACATTTATGCGTCAGCAAAGAATGTTGCATCCTGATAAACCGTTCTTTATTTATTTCGCTCCTGGAGCCGTTCACGGTCCTCATCAGGTGGCAAAAGAATGGGCTGATAAATACAAAGGTAGATTTGATGAAGGTTGGGAAGCTTTGCGTAAAGAAACATTCAAACGTCAGAAGGAAATGGGGATAATTCCTAAAAATGCAAAGCTTACTGATATTGATCCTACTATGCAAAAGTGGAAAGATATTCCTAAAACTCAACGCGAATTCCAAACTAGATTGATGGAGGTTTTTGCTGGTTTCTTAGAGCATACCGATGTGCAGTATGGTAAAGTAATAGACGAATTAGACAATCTTGGAATTAAGGATAATACGCTTGTAATCTACATAAATGGAGATAATGGTTCTTCTTCAGAAGGAATTAATGGTTCTATTTCTGAATTGTTGGCTCAGAATTCTATGCCAAGTACAGTTGATCAACAAATTAAAGTTTTAAATGAAGAATATGGTGGACTTGATGCACTTGGTGGACCAATGTTAGAAAGTATTTATCACAGTGGATGGGCTTGGGCAGGATCTACACCTTTTAAGAGTACAAAACTTGTTGCGGCACATTTTGGAGGAACTCGCAATCCTATGGTTATTTCTTGGCCAGCTAGAATTAAACACGATGATAAAGTTCGTTCTCAGTTTCTGCATGTTGATGACATTGCTACAACTATTTACGATATTCTTGGTATCACACCTCCAAAAACTTTTAATGGCGTAACTCAAGACGATATGGACGGTATTTCTTTTGTAAATACTTTTGATGATGCTGATGCTAAATCAGAAAGAACTGTTCAATATTTCGAAATAATGGGAAGTAGAGGAATATACAAAGATGGTTGGTTTGCTGGAACTTTCGGACCAAGAGTTCCTTGGAATCCTGCTGCATCTCATCTTGCTGGTTGGGATCCAAGTGAAGATGTTTGGGAATTGTATCACATTGACGAAGATTTTTCACAAGCTAAAGACTTAGCAAAAAAATACCCTAAGAAACTTAAAGAGCTTAGAGATGCTTTTGATATTGAAGCTGCCAAAAATAAAGTTTACCCGATTGGAGGTTCGCTTTACGTGGTAGTATATCACCCTGATGAGATGAAAGCTACTACAAATACCGAGTGGAATATGTACGAAGGAATGACAAGAATTGCAGAGTCGCAAGGTCCAAAATTCATGAGTGGATTCTCAACGCATTCTACCATAGACGCAATAATTCCTGAAAATGCAAATGGAGTTCTATTTGCTGTTGGTGGACTTTCGGCAGGTTTTACAGTTTATATGCAAGACGGTGTGCTAAAAGCAGAATACAATGCAATGACATTAAACCGTTACAAAGTTAATTCAGGAGGTAAAATTCCAACAGGTGATGTAAAAATAGAGGTGATAGTTAAAGCTCAAGAGAAAAAACCGATGGCACCTTCAAAGGTTACTTTGTTGGTTAATGGTAAGGAAGTTGGATCTGTGATGGCTACAACTACTGTGCCTGCAATATTCACAGCATCAGAAACATTTGATGTAGGATTGGATAC
>CAZIYK010000073.1:0-8136 GCA_964543445.1 uncultured Flavobacteriales bacterium | reverse complement strand
GGTATTTCTTTTGTATGGAAACTAGGAAGTAAAGATAAATATCTAGATTGGACAAATCCATTAGATGATACTTATTTAGAAATTGATAATATAAAAAGTCGTGTAGATGCAATGACTAGTGATGTTGATGGTGATGGTGTTTCTGACATGTATGATATCGACAACGAGACTCCAGCAGGAGTAATGGTTGCAGGAAATGGAAAAGCTTTAGATTCAGATCAAGATGGAATTCCTGATTATAAAGATGTTGATCCATTTACACCTAAAGGTGCTGAAGTAGATGAATATGGTAAAGAGTTAGATGATGATAATGATGGTGTTGGTAACAGTATAGATGCAGAGCCAAACACTGAAGAAGGTGCAATTGTAAACTGGCAAGGTGTAACTGTTGGTGGTGGTGATGCAGTAGCTTCAGGTGTAATTCCTTCAGTATTCTTTAAGTTTGATTCTGCTGCTTTAGATAGTCATTCTGAGGACAGATTGATAATCATAGCTAAGATTATGAAGAATAACCCTAATATTAAAGTTGATGTTGTTGGATACGCTGATCAGGTTGGTGATCCAGATTACAACAAGAAGTTAGGAGAGAAAAGAGCTAACGCTGTAGTTAAATTCTTAACTGATGCTTATGGAATTGACGAAAGCAGAATGACTGTGAAAACAGAAGGTGCAGATAAACCATTATCTACTTCTAAGAAATACTACAAGAACAACAGACGTGTAGATTTCGTAATCAAATAACATATATTAAGATAATATGTAGAAAAACAGCTTTCTTATGAAGGCTGTTTTTTTTTGTAAAAATTAATTATGCTATATTTGATATCGTAATGAAATTTATCTGAAAGTATTGTGTACTGTGGGTTTCTAATAAAAAATCATCTTTTAGAAATCGTAATATATAAAAAAGGAGTTTTAGTAAAATCATTATTATTATCGTGATTTGTAACTTGAAAAAATACTTCAGTAATTGAAAGAGTAGAATTGATAAAAATTAACAGAAATATATAATCATGAGTAAAACGTTATTCGATAAAGTTTGGGATTCTCACCTTGTACGAAGAGTAGAAGATGGCCCAGATGTAATATTTATAGATAGGCATTTGGTGCACGAGGTAACGAGTCCAGTTGCTTTTTTAGGATTGAAGAAGAGAGGCATCAAAGTAATGTTTCCTGAAAGAACATTTGCCGTAGCAGATCATAATACTCCAACTATTAATCAACATTTGCCTGTTACCAATATGGAATCAGCAAATCAGTTGGATGCATTGTCTAGAAACACTGCAGAATTTGGTATTAGTCACTGGGGATTAGGACACGAGAAAAATGGAGTAGTTCACGTAGTTGCACCAGAGAATGGTGTGATTGTACCTGGAGCAACTGTAGTTTGTGGTGATTCTCATACATCTACTCATGGAGCTTTCGGAGCTATAGCATTTGGTATAGGTACATCTGAGGTTGAAATGGTTTTGGCTAGTCAATGTATTATGCAGGCTAAACCAAAAACAATGCGTATTAATGTAAAAGGAGAATTGAGCAAAGGTGTTACTCCAAAGGATGTGGCTCTTTATATTATTTCTCAACTTACAACTTCAGGAGCAACAGGATATTTTGTTGAATATGCAGGTGAAGTTTTTGAGCAAATGACAATGGAAGGTCGTATGACTGTTTGTAACCTAAGTATAGAAATGGGTGCTCGTGGAGGAATGATTGCTCCAGATCAAACTACATTTGATTATGTTAAGGGAAGAGAGTTTGCTCCCAAAGGAGAAGCTTGGGATAAAGCCATGGAGTACTGGAAAACTCTTAAGACAGATGAAGATGCGGTATTCGATAAGGAAATAACTTTTGATGCAGCTGATATAGAACCTATGATTACTTATGGTACTAATCCGGGTATGGGTATAGGTATAACTAAAGATATTCCTAATGTTGAAGAAACTAAAGAAGGTAAAGATACATTCGGAAAATCATTAGAGTACATGAATTTCAAGGAAGGAGAATCAATGATAGGTAAGCCTATTGATTATGTTTTCTTAGGAAGTTGTACTAATGGGCGTATTGAAGATTTTAGAGAATTTGCTAAGATAGTAAAGGGTAGAAAAAAAGCTGATAATGTAACAGCTTGGCTAGTTCCAGGTTCTCATATTGTAGAAGCTCAAATTAAGGAAGAAGGATTACTTGATATACTTAACGAGGCAGGTTTCGAATTGCGTCAACCAGGATGTTCGGCATGTTTGGCAATGAACGACGATAAAATTCCGGCAGGTAAATATTCGGTAAGTACATCAAACCGTAATTTCGAAGGTCGTCAAGGACCTGGATCTCGTACACTTTTGGCCAGTCCATTAGTTGCAGCAGCTGCAGCTGTTACAGGTAAAGTAACTGATCCTAGAGATTTATAGAATATAACGTCGTCATTCCTAATTAAATCTACCTAGACAGGTTTTGCTCAGGATGGCGGTTAAGTAAAAATTAAATTAAAGCCTACAAAAAATGGCATACGATAAATTTGAAATATTAAGAAGTAGTGCATATCCACTTCCAATTGACAATGTGGATACAGATCAGTTAATCCCTGCTAGATTCTTGAAAGCTACGGAACGTAAGGGATTTGGTGATAATCTTTTCAGAGATTGGAGATATAATTCTGATGGAACTCCAAAAGAAGATTTTGTTTTGAATGATCCTAAGTACTCAGGTAGTATTTTGGTAGGAGGTAAAAATTTCGGATCAGGATCATCGCGTGAGCACGCTGTATGGGCTGTTTACGATTTTGGATTCCGCTGTGTAATATCAAGCGAATTTGCTGATATTTTCAAAAACAATTGTTTGAATATCGGGGTGCTTCCAGTACAGGTTAGCGAAGAATTTGTAGCGAAAATATTTGCTGCCATAGAGGCAGATCCTAAAGCAGAAATAGAAGTTAATCTTCCAGAACAGAAAGTAACTATTGTTGCAACAGGTGAATCAGAAGGGTTTGCGATAAACGGATACAAAAAAGGGAATATGCTTAATGGTTTCGATGATATCGATTATCTAAATAACATGAAAGATGATATCAAGAAATTTGCTGAAACTAGATTGTTTTAAATAGTAATTTCCTCACTTTAATAGATGGCAAATCTGTTTTAAAGTTATAATAGCATTTATAATATGGCTCTAAATCGAAAAATAGAAATAATGGATACCACCCTAAGGGATGGTGAACAGACTAGTGGAGTTTCGTTTTCTACTACTGAGAAATTTACAATAGCAAAGTTGTTGTTGGAAGAACTAAAAGTAGATAGAATAGAAATTGCATCTACAAGAGTTTCGGAAGGAGAATTTGAGGCTGTTAAAAAAATAACTTCATGGGCAAAGGAAAAAGGATATATCAACAATGTTGAAGTCCTTTCCTTTGTTGACAATGGCCTATCTATAGAGTGGATGGAGAAAACTGGGGCAAAAGTTCAGAATCTTCTTACTAAGGGTTCGTTAAATCATCTTACTCATCAACTTAAGAAAACTCCTGAGCAACATTTTGAGGCTATAGCAAAGGTTATTGCTTTGGCAACCGAAAAAGGAATTAAAACAAATGTTTATTTGGAGGATTGGAGTAATGGAATGAGAACCTCTACAGATTATGTTTATCAATTATTAAGGTTTTTATCCACTCAGAATGTAGATAGGGTTTTATTACCTGATACTCTTGGTGTTCTAACTCCTGGTGAAACAAATAATTTTATCTCATATATTAGAGGTAGATATCCTAAAATGCATATAGATTTTCATGCTCATAACGATTACGATCTTGGAGCTGCAAATGCTATGGAAGCTATAAAAGCTGGAGCTAGTGGAGTTCATGTTACAATAAATGGTATGGGCGAAAGAGCAGGTAATGTCCCTTTGGCTAGTGTTGTAGCTGTGGTTAACGATTTGATGCCTGGTTATGAAGTAGGAGTAAACGAAAAAGCTTTGTATAAGGTAAGTAAGCTTGTTGAATCTTTTTCTGGTTTTAGAATTCCAGGAAATAAGCCTATTTTAGGAGAAAATGTATTTACTCAAACAGCAGGTATTCATGCTGATGGAGATAGTAAGCATAATTTGTATTTTAATGATTTAATGCCAGAGCGTTTTGGCCGAAAGCGTCAGTATGCACTTGGTAAAACATCGGGTAAAGCAAATATTCAGAAAAACTTACAGGAACTCGGACTTCAATTAAATGATGATGATATACTAAAAGTCACACAGCGAATAATTGAATTAGGAGATAAAAAAGAGGTTGTAACACAAGATGATTTGCCATATATCATTAGTGATGTATTGAAGAGTAATCTGTATACAGAGAGTACAAAGGTTAATTCTTATGTACTTGTTCATTCAAAAGGTTTGCGACCATCAACTACTGTTTCGGTAACTATTGATGATGTTGTTTATGAGGAGCAAGCGCAAGGAGATGGACAATACGATGCTTTCATTAATGCATTGAAAAAAGTTTATGCAAGTCTTGGAAAGGAATTACCTAATCTGATTGATTACATTGTACGTATTCCTCCGGGCTCTGAATCTGATGCCCTTTGTGAAACAGTAATTACTTGGAAAGAAGGAGATAAGGTTTTCAAAACACGTGGTCTTGATTCCGATCAAACAGTATCGGCAATTGTTGCCACTCAAAAAATGTTGAATATTATTTAAAATTATAGTCATTTCGACTGAAGCGAAGCGAAATGCCTGCCTGTTGGCAGACAGGGAGAAATCCCATATTACGAAGTGATTGCGTCTATTTTTAATGGGATGTTTCGAGAACGTTGCACTTCGCTCAGCATGACGATAATAAAAAACAAACAAAATGAAATTAAAAATAGCACTTCTACCAGGAGACGGTATAGGACCTGAGGTAGTAGATCAAGCAGTTAAAGTATGTAATGTAATTGCTGAAAAATATAACCACGAAATTGAGTGGAAAGAAGCATTAACTGGAGCAGTAGCAATTGACGCTGTTGGTGATCCTTATCCTGATGAAACTCACGAAATTTGTATGGCAGCTGATGCTGTTCTATTTGGAGCAATTGGTCATCCTAAGTATGATAATGATCCTTCAGCAAAAGTTCGTCCGGAGCAGGGCTTACTTAAAATGCGTCAGAAGTTAGGATTGTTTGCAAACGTACGTCCTACTTTCACTTTTCCATCTTTGATAGAAAATTCTCCTCTTAAGAGGGAAAGAATTGAAGGTACTGACTTGGTTTTCTTAAGAGAACTTACAGGAGGTATTTATTTTGGGGACAGAGGAACTGCAGAAGATGGAGAAAGTGCATACGATACTAATGTTTACACTAAAACAGAAATTACACGTATCGCTAAACTTGCTTTCGAAACTGCAATGCAACGCAAAAAACAACTTTGTGTAGTTGATAAAGCCAACATTCTTGACACATCTCGTTTGTGGAGAAAGACAATTCAAGCTATGGAAGCAGATTATCCTGAAGTTGAGGTAACTTATGAGTTTGTTGATGCTGTGGCAATGCGTTTGGTTCAATGGCCAAACTCTTACGATGTATTAGTTACTGAAAATCTTTTTGGAGATATTCTTACTGACGAAGCATCGGTAATTTCTGGGTCTATGGGATTAATGCCATCGGCATCTATCGGAGAACACACATCTTTGTTTGAACCTATTCACGGGTCTTATCCACAAGCAGCAGGAAAAGACATTGCTAATCCGTTGGCAACTGTTTTGTCGGCAGCTATGATGTTTGAAGATGCATTCGGACTTAAAGAAGAAGCAGAAGCTATTCGTGCAGTTGTTAATAAATCACTAGCAGAAGGAATAGTTACTGAAGATTTAGCAGGCGAGAATAAAGCTTACAAAACAAGCGAAATCGGAGATTGGTTAGCAGCTAATCTGTAGTAATGCTAAAATAGAAGACAAAAAAATATGCCATTAGGTTTTACCACCTTTTGGCATATTTTTTTATTTCACTTAGAGTTAATTTTGTAGCAGGAGAGAATTCTTTTCCTTTTAAAGAAACTATTATCCCAATATTTTCAGGGTGAGGAATACTCCAATTTATATCTAATATTTCTATTAAATCTTTTTCAAGATATTGTTCTAAGTCGTCAAGAGCAACCGCACCAATAGCATCCGTTCTCAATACAAGTTCTGTTCCCATTTGCGAATCAGTTATTTTTGCTAGGAATGGATTTCCGTCTGCTTCGGTGATTTCTGTAACTTCCATCAACCAATTAGCATAAGTAGGAGAAACCAAGTGTCCTACCCATGGATACTTTTTTAGATCGGTAACTTTAACTTCCTTTTCTTTTGTTAGTGGATGTCCTTTCCTGACGTAATATTTAGGGATAGGAAGTTTAATTTCTTCTTTGTGTAAGTCTAAGTCTGAAAAATCAGATAAACTACTGTAAATAGTAATAAAGAAGTCTATTTCTCCGTTGCGTAATGGAGTAATTAAATTGAACCATGTGTTTATATAAAGTTCAAAATTTATATTAGGATGCTCGTTATGAATTTCACTTATTACATGCGGAGCTAGCGGTTTTGATAAGAATGTATCTAATCCAAATTTTACTATTCCTTTATCAAGATCATTCATGTTAATGATGTCAGACTTCCCTTTTTCTAGAAGGCTTAACATTTTTTCAGCAAGGCTTACAGCTACTTCCCCCTGTGGCGTTAGCTCTATCTGTTTAGATTTTCTAGAAAATAAGTTGTTGCCAAAATAATTTTCAGCTTTTTTTATAGATATACTTAATGCGGGTTGAGTAATATTTGCCACTTCAGCAGCTTTGCTAAAATTTTTGTATTTAGCTAATAAACGTACGTGTTTTAGTTGTCGAAGTTCTATCATGATTAATCTTTTTTATAAAAATACATAAAATTATTAATATTCTTCCAACTATTAAGTCCACTACTTTAAACTATGTTTTAAAAAATCATAGTTACTTAATACAATCTTCCTCTTTCAATTTATAAACACTTACCTAAAGAGAATAGAGATTTTAACCGTATTAATTTTATTTATTAGATATTACGTGTTCCATAGTTGTAAATTATAATTATAAAAGAGTTATATTAGTAGAATACTAATTTTAGAATAAGAATATGCGTAAACAAATTTTATCATCGATAGCTTTATCTGCTATGCTTTTTGTAGGATGTCAGTCTAATGACACTGCTACAAAAAAAGGGAACAAAGAAGCCATAAAATCAAAAGTAGAAATAGCAACTTACAAAAATACAACTGAAATTCCGTCAGGAATTACTACTCCAGATGTTGTTGAAACATCTATAGGTACATTAAACTTCTTTGATGGTGTACCAACAAAAGAAACAGCCGAATTAGCACAAGATTTCTTGCTTAAATCAAGAGGTGTTGACGTGTTTATGAAAGGAATACCTGGTTTGTCTCTTAGAGGATTAAGAACAGGTCCTGCAGAATTAGGTGTTAACGCAAATGGTAAAGTTGCTATTTTCGATAAATTGATGGATTCAAAAGCTTTGTTTCTAACAGCTAATACTTCTACACTTTACATATTACCTTATATCGATACTAAAGAAGAAGGGCCGATAGTTGTAGAAGTGCCACCAATGATGCTTGGTGCTTTTAACGATGCATGGTTTAGATATATTGGCGATGTGGGTTTGGCTGGTCCAGACCGTGGTAAAGGAGGAAAATATTTAGTGTTACCTCCATCTTACGAGGGTAAAATTCCATCAGGATATAATGTTGTAAAAACCAAAACTTATGGAATTTGGTTATTTATGAGAGGAAATATATCTAATGGTATTGAAACAGCAGTAAAGAATGTAAAAGATCATTTAAAGATTTATCCACTTTCTGAAGTTAAAAATCCTAGAAAAACAGAATATGTAAGTATGTCTTTTAAATATTTCAATACTGTACATACAAATGATTATACTTTTTACGAGCATTTAGCTGAACTGGTAAATTACGAAAGTGATGAAATGTTAGATCCTGAAACAAAAGGTCTATTTGCTTCCATAGGAATAAAAAAAGGACATGAATTTGCACCAGATGCAAAAACTAAATCTATTTTGGTTGATGCTGTAGCTATTGCAAATGCAGCAGCTCGTGCTAACAATTATTATCCAAAAGGAGATTTAAAAATGGTTTATTT
>CAZIYK010000072.1:0-8138 GCA_964543445.1 uncultured Flavobacteriales bacterium | reverse complement strand
GGCAGGCGGTCGAGGTTACGTATAAGTTGAATTATCTAATACAGAAAATCGTACAATGGTAATTTAGAACATTAAGCCCATCTAGTTTCTGGCTGATTTTCCATAATTTCATCAGAATAGTATGCTTTAGCCAAATCTCTAAGATTGTAGTTTGATGACATTACTTGACCGTAGGCACCTGCAGTTCTTATGCAAAGCAAGTCGCCACGTTGAGTTTTAGGCAGAGTAAGGTCTTTACCAAAAACATCCGACGATTCACAAACAGGACCAACAACATCGTAAACTTCTTCTTCGAGAGTAGATGTAAGGTTTTCTACTTTATGAACACTTTTGTATAATGCAGGGCGTAGTAAATCTGTCATTCCAGCATCGGCAATAGCAAAGTTTTTTTCTAGTCCGTTTTTGATGTAAAGAACTTTTGAAATTAAATCACCACAAGTTGCAACCAACGATCTTCCTAACTCGAAATGAACTTCTTGATTATCTCTAATTTTTAGGTTTTCGTTGATAGCTTTAAATAATCCTTCAAAATCAGGAATTTTGTTTTGAGGATTTTCGTAATCTACACCCAAACCACCACCTAGGTTAATGTAATTAAGGTGAATACCTCTTTCTTCGAACCAATCCATAAAAGAATTTACTTTTTCGGCTAGGTCTTTAAAAACTGTCATATCGGTAATTTGAGATCCAATATGGAAATGAATACCTATAAGATTTAAGTTTTTATATTCAGAAAGACGTTCAATTATATTGTCAAGTTCCCAAGGATTTATACCGAATTTGTTTTCGTTTAAACCTGTAGTAATGTAGGCATGAGTTTTAGCATCTACATTAGGATTAATTCTTAAAGCAACATTTACAACTTTACCTTTAGCCTCGGCCAACTCGTTAATAATTTCAAGTTCGTGAGAAGACTCAACATGAAAAGCATTAATATTTGCATCAATCGCAGTATTTATTTCAAAATCTGTTTTACCAACTCCTGCAAAAGCAATTTTTGAACTATCGAAACCGTATTCAACAGCTTTGCTAACTTCATTTCCACTTACACAATCTGCACCAAAACCATAATTCTGAATAATGTTAAGTATGCGAGGATTAGCATTTGCCTTAATTGCATAATGTATGTGATATCCATATTTAGAAGAAGCATTTATTGCCGATTCTAAAGTTTCCTTAAGTACATCTACATTGTAGTAGTAAAAAGGTGTTGGTATATTTTTTAATTTATTAAGCAATTCTGAATTATACATGATCTTGATTTGTGAAAAGGTGAGTGTTTAATGTTTGTAATGCTAGTACTTTGTTTTCGGCATCAATCACAAATGTGATATTATTACTGCTTCCACCAAAAGAAATCATATGAGTAGGTATGTGTTCAAAAGACTCATATATTTTTGTGATAGAACGAGGAGTAGAAGTTATTTGATGACCAACGATGCTAACTATCGAACAATTTTTACGGACTTTAACTCTACCAAAATCCATTAATTCTTCAGCTATTTCATGAAGTCTGCAAGTGTTGTCTATTGTTAACGATACTGCAACTTCCGATGTTGTAATTACATCAATAGGAGTTTTGTATTTGTCGAAAACTTCGAAAACTCTTTTTAAGAAACCATGTGCTTGTAGCATTCTTCCCGATTGAATTCTGATAGTTGTAATTCCATCTTTGGCAGCCACAGCTTTAATTCCAGGTGCTAGGTAGTTGTTAGATATTAATGTACCGAAAGCTTTTGGTTGCATTGTGTTTTTTAGCCAAACAGGTATTGATTTTTTACGAGCAGGAATTACACTTGTTGGATGCAAAATTTTAGCACCGAAATATGCTAACTCAGCAGCCTCATCAAAACTAAGATATTCTATAGGTTCGGTATTGTCTACATAACGAGGGTCGTTGTTGTGAAATCCATCAATATCAGTCCATATTTCAATGGCTCTTGCTTCTAGAGCAGCACCAATCAACGATGCAGAATAATCACTTCCTCCACGGTTTAGATTATCTACATCTCCATTTGTATTTTTGGCAATAAAGCCTTGTGTAATGTATAAATCAAAATCATCAGACATTGATTTTGCAAGTAAGTTGCTAATTTGCTTTTCATCAGGCTCGCCATTTTCGTCAAGAACCATAAAGTCGGTAGCCATCAAAAGTTGATTTTTAACATCGATTGTCTGAAGATAAAAAGAGAACATTTCAGTAGTTATTAATTCTCCTTGAGCTAAAATTAATTTGCCTTCACCAATCTCTGAATTGAATTCTGATTTAATTATTTGAATTCTTTCGTTGATTTTATTTATAGCGATTTCTCTATTTTTATCAAAGAATAATTCAGATGCAGTACAAATAAATATAGAATTAACCTCTTCTAAAACATTTTCTGCTTTCTGTATATTTTTACTTGAGATATAATCTACAATAGATACAAGTAGATTAGTTATACCAGACATTGCTGATAAAACAACAACTACTTTTTCATCTCTTTTTATAAGTTCAGGCAAATTTTTAAGTCTTTCTGCTGACCCTACCGATGTTCCTCCAAATTTTAATACTACCATCTTGATATTATTTTTAACACTGCAAATGTATGTTCAATACAAGGCAAAATATATTTTTTTTGTAAATAAGGCTATTAAATAACAAATTGTTAAAAATATAACAATATATTTGTAATCAGCCTTACAGTAACAACTTACATGTTCTATAAAATTACAATAAATAGCAGAATCATTAAATCATAACAAGATGAAAACGGTAGCTCAATCGGTAGAAGAAATAATAAAGAAAAAACCATTTTTGGAAAGTGCATTAGCCCAAGGCTTGATAAATATGACTTCTTTAGCCAAAGATATTTTGCCAACTGTAAAAGAGGATTTGCATAAAGATGTAAATCAAGGAGCAATAGTGATGGCTATAAAACGATTAGCACCAACCTTAGAATTTCAGATAAATCATAAGGTAAGGGGAGTATTGCAAAATCTAGGAGACATTACTGTAAGGTCAAAACTAGCAGATTATACTTTTTCTATTTCCGACACATTAATCAAAAATCAATTGACATTTTTGGAAATGGTAGGTAATCATCCCGATTTATATTATGCCGTTTCAAGGGGAGTTTACGAAACTACAATTGTAATTAGTGATAGGTTTCAAGAAGAGGTAGAAAAGATTTTTAAAGATGAGGTTGTTATCTCAAAAAAAATAGGTTTAGCATCACTAACAATAAAACTACCAGAGGAAAACACTAAGGTAGCAGGTATTTACTATTATATTTTTAGAGATTTAGCTTGGGATGGAATAAACATACAGGAAGTTATTTCTACAACAAATGAGTTTACAATTATAGTAGATGATGATCAGGTAGAGAAAGCATTTATGTTGTTGAAAAATTTAGGAAAATAATCAGTTTTGATTTGTAAGAGTAAAAGCGATAAGCATTAAAATAAATTATTAAGCAATAAATATTACGTTAGTTATTTAGATTGTTTCTAGATTTGCGTAGTAAATAAAAAACAAAAAACATGTCATACACATTTAATAAAATAGTAAAAGGTTCTTTCGATGAGGTAAGAGAAAAAGTTATAGCTGCTCTAAATGCCGAGAAATTTGGTATAGTTACCGATATAAATATGAGTGGAACAGTAAAAAACAAGTTGGATATAGATATGCCTCGTTATGAAATAATAGGAGCGTGTAGTCCAAAGGATGCTTATGATTCTGTGATGGCAGATGAGGATATGGGAGCTTTTTTGCCATGCAACATTACACTACATGACAAAGGAAATGGAGAAATAAAAGTTTCTATTATAGATCCAATAGTTTATTTACAACCAGTAGAAAACGAAGTAGTGAAAAATATAGCATCTAAAGTTGCTGATTCTATGAGGAAAGTCTATGATAGTTTGTAGAACAATTAAATAATCTTGTTGATTATTTTTGCAGTTAATGATTCCTAAAGGTTTGCTTATATAAATTGGCGAACCTTTTTTTATTGATTTAGATTCAGATGAGTTTCCAAGTATCTACTTGCAGTTTTCTAAATTTTCTGAATTTGCATTTAGAAATATTCAATTTTGCTATATGTAATATTATACATAACTTAGGTTTTAATAAAGAGATTATCTTTTAAATAACTTAAAATTTTAAATTATGTCATTGTCAAAAAAACTTGCTGCAGAATTCTTAGGAACATTCTGGTTAGTATTCGGTGGTACAGGTAGTGCTGTTTTAGCAGCTGCTTTTCCTGAATTAGGAATCGGTTTTCTAGGTGTATCATTAGCATTTGGTTTAACAGTAGTAACTTGGGTTTATGCTTTTGGGCATATTTCTGGAGGACATCTTAATCCGGCAGTTTCTGTTGGTTTGTGGATGGGAGGCAGGTTTTCTGCATCAGAGTTAGTTCCTTACATTGTTGTTCAGGTATTGGGTGCAATAGCAGCATCTGGAGTATTGTATGTAATAGCTACAGGTAACGGAACAGATGTTTTGGCAGGTGATGGACCTGGAGTGTTTGCTACAAATGGTTATGGAATTCACTCTCCTGGAGGATATTCTTTACTTGCTGTTGCAGTTACTGAAATTGTTCTAACCTTTATATTCTTAATGGTTATTTTAGGAGCTACTGACGATAGAGCACCAAAAGGATTTGGTCCTTTAGCAATAGGTCTTACGTTGACATTAATTCACTTAATTTCTATACCTGTGTCTAATACATCAGTAAATCCAGCTCGTAGTGTTGGACCTGCTTTATTTGTTGGAGATTGGGCTTTATCTGAATTATGGATATTCTGGGTGGCACCTATTGTTGGAGCTGTATTAGCTGGAATAGTTTATAAGTTTTTTCAGGAAGAATAGTTTGTAGAGTATAAATCAAGTTTTAAATTTAGAAGGTTATATCTATTGTAGATGTAACCTTTTTTATAATAACACATACTAGTTATCTTGCGTTGTTTTTCAACAAATTATTGAGGTGATTTAGTATAGTTTTATCAAAATTTGTAAACACATTTTTTAATCAGCAATATTTGATTGTTGTAAATGATTAGAAGAATTAATGGAAAATAGAGAGATTTATATTGCAGGGAGTGATTTGTTTTTGTTGAAATCTATAAAAGAAGGCTTAGGTCAAATTTCGGATTACAACATTCAGATTTTTAATGATTATAAGGATGCTATAAATAAAATATCTAAAACAACGTCAATTTTAGTTTTAGATACAACAAAAATAAGTGAGGACATTTTTAACTTATTAAGTTCTATAAAGAATCAGAATCTATGTACTTCGGTGATTATTATTTCTGATAGTGAAGATTTTAGAGCTTTGGTAAAGTTATTTAAGGAAGGAGTTTCTGATATTATTCATAATGAAGAAAATATACCAGAAAGAGTAGTTAATAGTGTAGGTAAAATTATTAGAAACAGAGTTGTAGAAGACTGCTATGCTAAATCCATAAACGGAATTATAGAAAGATATAGATTAGACAAAATAATTGGGGAGAGTTTAGAAATGCAAAAGGTTTCTGATTCCCTAAAAAAAGTTATAGATACAAATATAAATGTATCTCTTCATGGTGAGATTGGCACGGGGAAAGAGATGATAGCTAAGATTATTCATTATAATTCTGAAAGGAAATTTAAGCCTTTTATCTCGGTAGATTTAAGAACTATAAGTGAAGAAGTAAGAGAAACAAAACTGTTAGGTGTAGATGCAAGTATTACAGCAGATAAAACAAATCAGATTGGAATTTTAGAGAGAGCTAACGGAGGAACAATTTTTATAGAAGGTTTTGAAGATGTAAATGAGGGTTTTCAAATTTATCTTCAGAAAATACTTTACAATAAAGAAATTATTAGAGTAGGAGGGGTAGAATTAATTCCTCTAGATATACGTATAATTATTTCGTACAATCATAGTTTAGCTGAACTTGTTTCGTTGGGTAAAATTAATGAATTGCAATATTTTAGAACTATGGGAATGCCAATAGAAATTCCTTCTTTACGTCAACGTGGTGCAGATATTATTATTTTAGCGAAAAAATTCATCAAGGATTTTACTTCCTCAAATAATATGAAAGCGGTAAGGCTAAATCTCGATGCTCAAGAAAAATTAATTCACCATCCATTTCCTGGGAACGTGCAGGAGTTAAAATCTGTAGTTGAATTGGCAACTGTTATGTGTAGCAATAATACTATTACTGAAGATGACATTAAGTTTAGTACTTATAATAAAATATCTGATTTTTTAGTGGAAGAAAAGACATTGAAAGATTATACTAGAGGAATTGTAAAACATTTTTTGACTAAATATGACGATAATGTTTTATTGGTTGCAGAAAAATTGGATGTTGGAAAATCTACAATTTATAGGATGATAAAGAATAATGAAGTTTAGCTTTGTTTTTTTGTTAGAAATAGAAAAAAATAAGAATAGAATCAATATATAAAAAACAATTATGAATTATAGACAATTAAAAGTCACTGTCTTATTAGTGGTGATATCATTTTTTACAAACATTACCTACGCTCAGATTTCGTCTAGTGCAGTAGATAGTTTGGTTATTGAAAATTTGGCAAAATTTAATGCTGCCGGAATTGCAGTAGGAATTGTAAAAGATGGAAAAGTAGTTTATTCAAAAGGATTTGGGGTTAGGAAATTAGGAGATAAAAAGAAAGTAGATAAGAACACATGTTTTGGTATAGGGTCCAATAGTAAGGCTTTCACAACAGCAGCTCTTGCAATACTTGTTGATGAAGGTAAAATTAAATGGACAGATAAAGTGAAGGATTACATTCCTGAATTTAAAATGTATAATTCTTATGTAACAGAAAATTTTACTATCGAAGATTTGTTAACTCACAGAAGTGGATTAGGATTAGGTGTTGGAGACTTAATGGTTTTTCCTGATGGCACAGACTTCGAAATGAAGGATATAATTACTTCTTTCCAATATTTCAAACCTACTTCTGCTTTCCGTACTCAGTTCGATTATGACAATCTTTTATATTTAGTTGCTGGCGAAGTAATAGCTAGAGTAAGTGGCGAAAGTTGGGAAGAATTTGTTCAGACAAATATTTTAGATAAACTTGGAATGAAGAATTCATATACAAGAATGTCTCAAGCTGTAAAAAGCAAAAATGTTGCTCGTCCTCATTCATCAGAAAAAGGAGATTTAAGAGTTATAGAAGAGTTTAAATTCGATCCTTCAAAACAAAATGGTGCAGCAGGAGCAATTTATTCAAGTGTTGACGATATGAACAAGTGGATGCTTATGCACCTTAATCACGGCGAATACGATGGTAATAAAACTCTATTTACACCGCAACGTCAGAACGAGATGTGGAGAATACATACTGTGAAACCAATAGCATATGATTCTAGAACAAAATCTCATTTTTCAGGATATGGATTAGGTTGGTTTCTTAAGGATGTAAATGGAAATATGGAAGTTTCGCATACAGGAGGAATGCCGGGAATGTTATCGAAAGTTATTATGATTCCAGATTTGAATTTTGGAGTAGTGGTACTTACAAATACTAGTCCGGGTGGAGCTTTTGCTTTTTCAGCAATTTCTCAAACTATTGTTGATAGTTATGTAGGGTTACAAAAAGTAGATTGGACAAATATGTATTATATGTACTCTCAGCAGAGCAAAAATCAGGCTGATTCTGTAACTGTTGCTGTTTGGAAAAAAGTAGAGTCTAATAAAAAAGTGAAAATCAATAACAACGATTTTATAGGTACTTATAAAGACAAATGGTTTGGTAATGTTGAGATTTTTATGAATAATGGAAAGCTTTGGTTTAAGTCTGTTAGATCACCAAAATTAAATGGTCCAATGGAATTTTATAACGCCAATACTTTTGCCATAAAATGGGAATATACAGATATGAATGCTGATGCTTTTGCAATGTTTACTTTAGATGAAAATGGAAAAGCAATCGGAATTAAAATGAAAGGAATTTCTCCAAATATCGATTTTAGCTACGATTTTCAGGATTTAGATTTTGTGAGGGTAGATTAATGAATAAAGCTTAGATATAATAATCATCTCAATTTTATATTTCTCGTTTTTCCCTAGTCCTAAAGGGAATCAAAAAATAAAAAATTGAGATTTAGCTTTTTCAATGATTCTCCCTT
>CAZIYK010000071.1:0-8164 GCA_964543445.1 uncultured Flavobacteriales bacterium | reverse complement strand
CAAATCCAATAAAAAATCACCCCTTCAAAATATCTAAATAGATATAAATGAAGGGGTGATTGATTTTATATGTAATCAGTTGAGCTATTTAAAGCTCTACTGATAGTTTATTTATGCTATTCCTGCAAATCCCATAAATGCTAATGCTAACAATCCTGCTGTTACGAAAGCGATAGGAATACCTGCCATACCTTTTGGAATGTCTGCAAGTTCCATTTGCTCTCTCAATCCTGCGAATGTTGCAAGTGCAAGACCGAAACCTACAGCATTTGAAGCTGCATAAATTACAGCCTCAATCAAAGTAAAGTTATCTGGTCCTACTGCTAAGATAGCAACTCCAAGTACCGCACAGTTTGTTGTAATCAATGGTAAGAAAATACCAAGTGCTTGATACAACGCTGGAGAAACTTTCTTAAGTACTATCTCTACTAGCTGAACTAAAGATGCAATTACAAGAATGAAGATAATTGTTTGCATAAACTCAATTCCATAAGGAATAAGTATGTAATTCTGTATAAGGAAAGTAACTGTAGTGGCAATTACCATTACGAATGTTACTGCTCCTGCCATACCAAATGAAGTTTCAATTTTTGTAGATACACCCATAAATGGACATACTCCCAAGAACTTCGCTAAGACGATGTTGTTTACAAATATCGCCGATATTACAATCATAAATATATCCATCGCTTACTTATTTTTAGTGTTAATTTCTACTGCTTGAAGTTTAGCTTTAGCCTCTTTCTTGCGTTTGAAATGGTTCATAATAGCAATTATAAATCCTAATCCGAAGAAACCTCCTGGAGCAAGAACGAATACTAACATTCCGTCTCCATCCATAAATTTCATATCGAATAATGATCCACTTCCTAAGATTTCACGAACACCTCCTAAAATAGTAAGAGCAAGTGTAAATCCAAGACCCATTCCTAGTGCATCTAGTATAGAGTCAACCATAGTGTTTTTAGATGCAAAAGCCTCTGCTCTACCCAAAATCATACAGTTTACAACAATCAATGGGATGAATAATCCTAATGTTGCGTAAAGACCTGGAGTGTAAGCTTGCATCAACAACTGTAATACAGTTACCAAAGAAGCAATAACTACGATAAATGCAGGAATACGAACCATATCTGGTACTATATCCTTTATCAATGAAATAGCGATGTTAGATAATAGAAGTACAAACAAAGTTGCAAGTCCCATACCCATACCGTTAATGGCTGATGTAGTTGTACCCAAAGTAGGACACAAACCTAAGAGCATTACGAAAACCGTATTCTCTTTTATTATACCTTTCGAAAAAATAGCTGCCTTACTCATGTTTTCCTAATTTCATATAAGTAGTGTAAGCACGGTCAGTAGCATCACAAAATGCACGTGAAGAAATTGTAGCTGCAGTAATTGCATCTACGCTTCCACCGTCCTTAGTAACTTTAAGTTTATATGTTTCTGGATTCTTTCCATTGAACTGGTTTGACCAATCCGATTTCTTTTTATCCATTTTATCTCCAAGACCAGGTGTTTCAGCGTGCTGTAAAACTGCTGTATTTACAATAGTTCCATCAGGACGGAATCCTACCATAATAGCAAAATGCCCTGCAAACCCCTTATTAGTATATGTTGAAACTGCTGTAACAACTAACTTTCCATTAGCATCTAGTACAGGATAACAAGCAAGAGAATCTTTTTCGCCATCAACTGGTGCTAATTTATACATTTCTCCAAGTTTAGAATCTTTAAGATCTGATGGAGAAACCACTTTAATAGCATTTTCTAATATCTTTTTATTAGCAATTGCTATAGGTTCTTTTGTAGCTTGGTAAGCAAAACCAAGAATTGCAGAAGCTACTAATGATATGCCTCCTAGAGACATAAGCATATTTTTTAGAGATGATTCTAATTTAGCCATAACTTCTTATTTTCCGAAACGTTTAGGTTTCATGTATTTGTTAATTAAAGGAGTCCAACCATTCATAAGTAGAATAGCGAAAGATACTCCCTCTGGATAAGCACCCCAAGTACGGATAATGATAGTTAAAACTCCAATACCTGCTCCAAAGAAAAGTTGTCCTTTGTGAGTCATTGGCGATGTAACCATATCAGTAGCCATGAAAATAGCTCCTAGCATCATACCTCCTGTTAATAAATGGAAAGCTGGTCCTGCATATACATCAGGGTTAACAGCGTGAAGTATTCCTGAAAGAATAGCTGCAGATGCTAACATTGATACTGGAATATGCCAAGTGATAACTTTCTTGTAAAGCATGTACAAACCTCCGATAATTAGAGCTATTGCAGATACTTCTCCAAGAGAACCACCTACTGCTCCAGTTAACATATCTACATACGATGGAAGTTTATCCATTATCTGAGTTACTGTTTCTCCGTTTCTAAGTCCTTCGCCCATAACTCCTAAAGCAGTTGCTCCAGTAGTTGCATCAAGACTCATGTTTAACACGTTTGGCAAAGGCCAAGATGTCATTTGTACAGGGAAAGACACCAACAAGAATACACGTCCTACCAAAGCAGGATTGAAAGGGTTTTGTCCTAAACCACCAAAAGACATTTTACCGATACCGATAGCAACTAATGCACCAATAATGATAATGTGTATTGGTAAGTTTGATGGCAAGTTGAACGCCAATAATAAACCTGTAATAATTGCTGAACCATCTTGAACAGTTGATTCTTTCTTAAGCAAGTATTTTGTTATTACCCATTCGAAAAATACAGATGCAGAAACAGACACTGCTGTAACTAATAACGCACCCAATCCGAAGAAGTAAACAGATACTAACAATGCCGGAATCATGGCAATTACAACAGTCCACATCACTTTAGACATAGAGTTTCCGCTATGAATATGTGGTGAAGGTGAAAGTATAAGTTTCATAAATTTATTTTTTAATTTTAAAACTTTGAGCTTCTAGCTTTACGCTTTCGGCTTTAAGTTTATTTACTTGAATTTTTTCTACGATTCTCTATTACTTTGCTCTTGTCTAAACGGATGTAATCCAATAATGGACGATCTGATGGACAAACAAAACTACAAGAACCACACTCGATACAATCCATAGTGTCTTCTTGCTCTGCTCTATCCCACAAACGTTTTTCTCCTAAAGTCATAAGTAAGAATGGCTCTAATCCTGCAGGACATACACTAACACATTTAGCACATCTAATACATGGGTTAACTTCGCCACGACGAGATTCGTCTTGTTTCATAATTAAAACCCCTGATGTACCTTTAGTTACAGGAACTTCAGTAGAAGCAATAGCTTTACCCATCATAGGACCACCTGAGATAATTTTACCTGTATCTTCTGGCAATCCACCTGATTTCTCTACCAATTGTTCTATTGGAGTACCCATACGAACTAGGTAGTTAGCTGGTTTAGAAACGCTTTTACCTGTAAGAGTAACAACACGCTCAAGCATTGGCTTGTTTTTCTGAACTGCTTCGTAAACAGCTAAACAAGTACCAACATTCTGAACAACACAACCAACATGAATAGGAAGTTTTCCTGAAGGAACTTCTTTACCTATTAATGCAGCGATTAATTGTTTCTCTCCACCTTGTGGATATTGAACTTTTAGAGGATGAACTGTGATACCTTCGTATTTAGAAGCAATCTTCTCCATATTAGCGATAGCATCAGGCTTGTTGTTCTCAATTCCTATCATAGCTTTAGATACACCTATAGCTTTCATAAGAATTCTGATACCTACCATTATCTCCTCACCTTTTTCCAACATTATACGGTGATCTGAAGTTAGGTAAGGCTCACACTCTACCCCATTCAAAATCAAGTATTCTGCTTTTTCTCCATCAGGAACAGAAAGTTTTACATGTGTAGGGAAAGTTGCTCCACCAAGACCAACTATACCAAACTCACTTACTTTCTTCTTGATTTCATCTGGAGTTGCAGTTATATCAGTAAGTAATTCATCAGTTCTGATGATTGACTCTTCCCAAGTATCTTCGCCATCAGCTTGTATAATTACAGCCTGACGTTTGTATCCTGATGAATCAGTAACAACATCTACTTTTTTTACTTTACCTGATACCGATGAGTGAATATTTGCTGAAACGAAACCACCTGATTGAGCAATAACTGTTCCAACTTTTACAACATCATTTTTCTTAACCACTACTTTTGCAGGAGCTCCAATATGCTGAGATACTGGAATTGCATACAAACCTTTTTCTTGTGGCTCTATAATTTCTATAGCAGCATTCGCTGATAATTTATTCTCTTCAGGATGAATACCTCCTTTTGGAAATGTTTTTAACCCCATCGTTTATTCTTTTGAAGTTTTTAAATCACCATTACCCTTTTCTCCTTCAGCCTTTGGCTTTGAGTCTTCAGCTTTAACATCTTTTTTTACAGCTTCCTTCACAACCTTAGGAGCATCTTTAGATACTTCTTTTTTTGCTGGAGCTTCTTTAAGATTAGCTGTTAAGTCTAGTTCAGGAGCTTCTACAGCACTAACTGCTTTTTTAGCAACTGGCTTCTTAGCTGGCTTTTTATTAGGATTCTCTGCTTTACGTGGAGGGAAATTAATATCCAAAATAGCATCAGTAGGACACTCGTAAACACATTTTCTACAACTTGTACAAAGTTCATAGTCAATGTAAGCTAAAGAGTTTTCTACAGTAATAGCATCGGCAGGACAAACCTTAACACATTTGCTACAACCAATACAAGCTGCTTCACAAGCTTTCTTAGCTACATTTCCTTTTTCCTCGTTCATACATGCAACGTAGATTCTCAAGTGCTTCTTACCTTTTCCGATAGATCGCAACTCAAATAAATCTTTAGGACAAGCCTCTACACATGCATTACATGCAGTACAATTGTCTTCATTAACTACAGGTAAACCTGTTACAGGGTCCATGTGTAACGCATCAAAATCACATACATCTACACATTCTCCTAATCCAACACAGCCGTATGAACATCCAGTTTCTCCAGAGTAAAGACTTGAAGCAACAGTACAGTTTGAAGCACCATCGAACTCATTTGTATGAGGTCTCATAGCTTCAGTACCATTACAACGAAGTACAGCAATAACTCTCTCCTTTTCAACTGCTTCCAGTCCAAGGATTCCAGCTACTTGCTTCATAGTTTCGTTACCACCTACATTACAGTAAAGTCCGTCTAGGTTATCAGCTTTGGTACACGCCTCAGCAAATGGGCGACATCCAGGATAACCACATCCTCCACAGTTAGTTGCAGGAAGTATCTCTTCTACTTCTCCAATTAACGGATTTTCTACAACTTTGAATTTAACAGATGCAAAATACAATACAATCGCAAACACAACAGCGATAATCACAGCGGTAAGGATAGTATAAATTAAAACAGCACTCATAATAATTACAAAGTTTGAAATATAATAATTGATTAAATTCTTTTTTTTACGTCATTTCGACTAAGCCTTAGCACATGGAGAAATCTATTCAATTAAAATAAGATATCTCTACTATCCTCTTTTATGCTCCGCTCGATATAACGTTACTCTTTTTTATAAAAAAAGCTTATTTGCCTCCGTCTAAACGGAATTCAAATAAAGCTCTAATTTGGTTTCTTAAAAGATATAGACTACCGTAATAAGGTATCAAAATCAACAACGAGGCTAATCCTGCTACTAAATCTGTATAATCTAAAAATTTAAGAACCGACATAGTTACAACCATAACAATGAATGGTAAAACGTAACCTATAAATAAAGCTGTAAATCCTTCGCTTCTTGTAAATACAATATTTACTTTGTCTCCAGATTTGTAATCAAGATCCTTTACAGGAACCTGAATTTCTTTGATACTTGACTCCGAAGAGCTACAAGCACCTGTTAATTCACACGATGCACACGATGTTTTTGATAAAATCTCAACTGTAGCTATCCCATCTTTTACAGTCTTAATAACACCAGCGTGATCTATTTCTTGAAAATCTCCCATCACTCTTTATTTAAATTTCCACACTTCTTCCTCTAAAAAAAAGTTTTGCAAAAGTATGATTAATTACAATACAAATAAATGACAAAAAGCAGAAAGTCACTTTTAGTCATCATTAAAATGATGTTATATGTCATATTTAACATCTTTTATGCATTTTCAAACAACTATTTCTAAAAAACAACACTTATCAACTAGATACCAAGCACTTAAAAATCGTAATTAAAACAGATATTAGAATGCTATTTTTTGTTTGCAAAAATAGTCATTGAATATGACTATAATATCATAATAATTTTATATTTGTCGCCTTGAAAACTAAATATTTTATAAACTGAATAATTAAATCAACTATGTAAAAATGGGTATTGAAGCACTATTAGTATTTCCGTTGGCCGGGATTGCATTAATCTTGATAGCCAACTTTTTAGCAAATTTCATCTCTTACAAATCCGATAATAAGGCCAAGAGAGAGCCTTACGAAAGTGGTGTTCCTACTATTGGCTCTACTTGGATACAGTTTAGAGTAGGTTATTACCTTTTTGCAATTATCTTCTTAATATTTGATGTTGAAGTTATTTTCCTTATGCCTTGGGCGGTTGTTTTTAAACAGGTTGGCGTTGCTGCACTTGTTGAGATTATGATCTTCCTACTAATATTAGGTATAGGATTACTTTACGCATGGAAAAAACGAGCATTACGATGGGAGTAAATTTACAAAATGAAAGCACTGAATTGGGACCAGATTTCCCAGGAGAATTAATTCCAGCAGGTAACGGAGGTAACATCGTAGTTACTGCTATGGATGATTTAATAAATTGGGGACGTAAAAATTCTTTATGGCCTCTTTATTTTGGTACAAGTTGTTGTGCAATAGAAATGATGCAGACAGGTGCTGCAAAACACGATTGGGGACGTTTTGGATTTGAGGTTGCTAGACCTACTCCACGTCAGGCCGACTTAATAATTATTGCGGGTACAATTACTGTAAAAATGGCACCAGTACTTCGCCGTTTGTACGAACAAATGTCGGAACCTAAGTATGTAATTGCTATGGGGGCTTGTGCTATTTCGGGTGGACCTTTCTACTACAACTCTTACTCTGTTGTTAGAGGTGCCGATCACGTTATCCCTGTAGATGTATATGTTCCTGGATGTCCTCCAAGACCAGAAGCTCTATTGGATGCTATGTTCGAACTTCAAAACAAAATTACAGAAGAGAGCATGGCTCACCGTGAAGGACACAATCCTATTGAAGGATTCGACGAAGGAAAAACTAAATAATTCTAGCTAACTATGACAAAAGAAGAATTAAAAGAACTTATGGGAAGCTGGTCAGCAAATCTTGTGTTTACTGATGAGAATACACAGTTTCTTGAAGTTGAAGTACCTGCTGAAGAATTAAGAGAAATATCATTAAAACTTAGAGACGATTCTAAAACTGCATGCGATTACCTTTTTGCACTTACAGGTGTAGATTACGCAGGTAAAGAGCTTGGAGTAGTTTATCATCTTGAATCTACTACTAAGAATTTTATGGTAGTATTGAAAGTAAAGACTTCTGATAGAGAAAATCCAAACTTCGATACTGTATCAGATATTTGGCCAGCTGCGTTATTAAACGAAAGCGAAGCTTACGATTTCTTTGGCATTAAATTTAACAACAACCAAAGCCTTAGCCGTATTTTTATGGATGAAGATTGGAAAGGATGGCCTATGAGAAAAGATTACAAGGATGAATTTAATATGCTAACTAGATAATCAATGGAAAATCAAGAATTTTTAGCAGATAAAATCCGTACTCAAGAATACCAACTAAACATGGGACCACAGCACCCTGCTACACACGGTGTAATGCGTATGGTTCTTCAGTTGGATGGTGAGGAAATAAAAGAGGTAAAACCTGTTTTAGGATACATCCACCGTTCTATAGAAAAAATGTGTGAAAAAGCTTCTTACAAGCAAATTATTCACCTTACTGATAGATTGGATTACCTATCGTCGCACATGAACAACGAAGCAGTTACTCTACTTGTAGAGAATGCTTTAGGAATCGAAGTAAACGATAGAATAAAAATAATACGTACAATTTTTGCTGAGCTTACTCGTTTGGCATCTCACCAACTTTGGTGGGGAGTTATGGGTATGGACACAGGTGCACTTACAACTTTCATGTATGCTTTCCGCGATAGAGAACTT
>CAZIYK010000070.1:0-8196 GCA_964543445.1 uncultured Flavobacteriales bacterium | reverse complement strand
GTAGCAGGATTAGCTCCATTAATATATTTCGAGAAAAGTTTACAGGCACAGTTCCTTATTCCTATGGCTATTTCCATTGCTTATGGAATAGCATTTGCAACTTTACTTACATTGTTGTTGTTGCCAGTGATGCTTAAATCTTTTAATATGTTGAAAAGAACATTACACTGGATATGGGAAGGCGAATGGGTAGAGCCAGAAGCTGTAGAAAGAGCAATTAAAGAATTAAAATCAGAGAGAGATGCTGAAGAGAAAATGTAATTTAATATTTGGTTTGTTGGTATTGCCACTGTTCATGTTTGCTCAAGTAAATACTGTTCAAACTAACGATACTACTAATGTTAGTAGAAAATCTGTTGCAGATAGTCTAGTAATGGCAGATGTGATAAGCATAAAAAGTGCAGTTGATAGTGCAATGAAAAATAATCACAGTATCATTATTGCACGTAATAATATTAAGATTGCTGAAAATAATGCAAGTTTGATGAATTCGGGATTCTTACCAACATTATCTGCTAATGGCGGTTTGGCTAAGAAAAATGAGGATACTTATAGCGAATCTTTAAATGGAGATGTAATAGATGTAAATGGAAATGTTACAGATTCCTATAATTACGGAATAGCTCTTAATTACCGACTTTTTGATGGTATGGGTAGATATTACAACTACAAAAAGTTTAAATCTAATTTCTCCTTAGAAGAATTGAAAAGTAGATCGGTAATAGAGAATACGTTGATGGATTTAATTGTTGCTTATTACGATGTGGCTAGGCTTACATCTAAATTAGAAAATCAACGTAGGACTATTGAGATATCTAACGAAAGGCACAAACTTACTTCTTCGAAATTTGAATACGGACAGGCTGGGAAATTAGATATGTTGAGGTCGGAAGTTGATATGAATAACGATAGTATTAATTTCATCAATACAAATAGAGATTTACAGGTTGCTAGACGAAATTTCAATGTTTTGCTTGCGAGAGATGTACTTACTCCTTTTGAGGTAGATACTACAGTTACTTTTAGTAAAGAGATTGATGAGGCGAAGATGATGGAGCTTGCTTTAGCACAGAATGTTGATTATTTACTTGCTTTACAAAATGTAGATGTTGCTGAATTGAATAGGAAAGCTAGTACTTCGGGGTATATTCCTAAAATAGATTTATCGGGAGGGTATTCTGGAAGTAATACAGAAAGTACTGCAGGGTTCTTTCCAATAAATGAAAGACATGGTTATAATGTGGGAGTATCTCTGAGTTGGAATATTTTTGATGGAGGAAAGACAAGTGTTCAGATGCAAAATGCTAAGATTGCCGAGTTGAATGCAAATGAGCAATCGTATAATCAGAAAAATAATTTGGAACGTGAAGTTTCTAATGCTTACGTAGTGTACAAAAACTCTATGTATGTGATGAAGGCTGAAGAAAAAAATATGCAGACAAATCAGTTGAATTTCGAATATTCAAAAGAGAAATATTCTTTAGGGCAGATTAATTCTATCGATTACCGTAAAGCACAGGTTGATTTAGAAAATTCGA
Organism: uncultured Flavobacteriales bacterium; assembly: GCA_964543445.1. GTDB lineage: Bacteria > Bacteroidota > Bacteroidia > Flavobacteriales > JADGDT01 > JADGDT01. The sequence continues at coordinate 6,658 of CAZIYK010000070.1, read as the reverse complement.
TAAATAGATATAACGAGGCTAAATATTTGGCTAAGGTTGCTGAATTGAAATTAATGAAACTTGCAGGTCTATTTATGACTGAGATTAGAATGTAGTCATAATACTCTAGAAGCATGTGGTTGCTATATTTCCATTTGCAGTAGTGATGGAAGTGGTAGCTTGTTTTGAAGAAGTATATTGAGAAAGCTCATAAAGTTGGCTTATGCCTAAGCGAAGACAAATTTATGGGCATTTTCGAAAATACTTGTGAGTAACAACTTTAGCGGACAGCACGTTAAACTGCCCAAACAATAAAATACAAAAAAGACCGTCAATCAATAAAGATGACGGTCTTTCTATTATGAAATTAAGTTATTAAGACTATACTGGGTCTTTCTTTTCTCTTTTGTCGATTTCAACAAACTCACGCTCAGTGTAACCTGTGTAAATCTGACGTGGACGACCGATAGGCTCTTTGTTAGCTCTCATTTCTTTCCATTGAGCAATCCATCCTGGTAAACGTCCCATTGCAAACATTACTGTAAACATATCAGTAGGGATACCAAGTGCACGATAGATAATTCCAGAGTAGAAATCTACGTTAGGGAATAATTTTCTTTCGATGAAATATGGATCGTTAAGAGCAGTTTCTTCAAGGCTCTTAGCTATATCTAAAATAGGATCTTCAATTCCTAAAGATTTAAGAACGTCATCAGCATACTTTTTAAGAATAGTAGCACGAGGATCGAAGTTTTTGTAAACTCTGTGTCCGAATCCCATTAAGCGGAAAGGATCGTTTTTGTCCTTAGCTTTTGCAATGTATTTATCAGCATCTCCACCGTCAGCTTTTATAGCTTCAAGCATTTCGATTACTGCTTGGTTTGCACCTCCGTGTAAAGGTCCCCAAAGAGCACTAATTCCTGCAGATATAGAAGCATATAAACTTGCATTTGATGATCCAACTATACGTACTGTAGAAGTAGAACAGTTTTGCTCGTGATCAGCATGAAGTATTAATAATACGTTTAAAGCTTTTGAAACAATAGGGTTTGGAACATAATCAGTATTAGGACAGTGATTCATCATGTACAAGAAGTTTGATGTGTAGTCCAATTTTGGATTAGGATAGTTAATTGGTCTTCCAATTTCTTTTCTGTATGTCCACGCAGCTAGTGTAGGTAACTTAGCAATAAGTTTAACCATGTTTATATACTGCTCCTTGCTATTGTTCTCTGGATTAAGTGTAGATGGGTGGAAAGCAGTAAGTGCAGAAACCATTGAAGATAATACTCCCATAGGATGAGCTGTAGAAGGGAATTCATCTGCAATTTTTCTCATTCTTTCGTGAACGATCTGACATCTCTTTATGTCATTTTCTAATTTTTCTAATTCTTCTGCAGTTGGTAATTCTCCTCCAATCAATAACCAAGCTACTTCCAAGAAAGTTGCTTTTTCAGCTAATTCTTCTATACTATACCCTCGGTATCTAAGAACTCCTTCCTCTCCGTTAAGGAAAGTAATGGCACTTTTTGTAGCACCCGTATTTTTGTAACCTGGGTCTATTGTAATAACTCCTGATTGACCTCTAAGTTTTGAAATGTCTACAGCAACTTCATGTTCTGTACCTTCAACAATGTCTAATTCTATTTCTTTATCTCTTACCTTTAAGATTGCCTTCTCTGACATAGGTTTATAATTTAATTGTGAATAATTCTATTTCTATCACAACGAATATAGTAAATAATGTCAGTTACACAACTGATATTTGTCATCGTATATCTTGTAAGTGTCATAAAATCTAGGGTTTAGAGAGATGAATGATTTTGGTCTATTGAAAACATAGTTATAATCATATTTTTACATGTGTTACTGTTTTATTATGAAGAGGTTAGGTCTTTTTTTAAGGCACTACAATCTTGTAGAGGGAATTAGATATAAAAAAACTGCACCTTGTGAGTGCAGTTTCAAATCATTATTAAGGTAAGATGTTTTATCTAACTAGCTTTTTGTATTTAATTCTAGTTGGAGCTACATCACCTAGTCTTTTCTTTCTGTTTTCTTCATATTCAGAGAATGATCCCTCGAAGTAGTAAACTGAACTATTTCCTTCGAATGCTAAAATATGAGTACATATTCTATCTAAGAACCAACGGTCGTGAGAAATAACTACAGCACATCCTGCAAAGTTATCTAAACCTTCTTCTAAAGCACGTAGTGTGTTTACATCTAAATCGTTTGTTGGCTCATCGAGTAAAAGAACGTTTCCTTCTTCTCTCAACGTCATTGCAAGGTGAAGTCTGTTTCTTTCTCCTCCTGATAATTCTTTTACTTTCTTGTTTTGTTCTGGTCCAGCAAAATTAAATCTACTTAAGTATGCACGAGTATTTACCATGTGTCCACCCATCATTACTTGCTCTTGTCCATCGGCAAAGTTTTCGTAGATAGTTTTTTCAGGATCAATGTTAGAGTGATTTTGATCAACGTAAGCAATTTTAGCAGTGTCTCCAACAGTGAAAGTTCCTTTATCTGGTTTTTCCTCTCCCATTATCATTTTGAATAGAGTAGTTTTACCAGCACCGTTTGGTCCAATAACACCTACAATACCATTTGGAGGAAGACTAAAGTTTAGATTCTCATATAGAAGTTTATCGTCAAATCCTTTTGCTACATCTATAGCATCAATTACATGATTACCCAAACGAGGTCCGTTAGGTATGTAAAGTTCAAGATTTGCATCTTTTTGTTTTTCTTCTTGACTCATCAACTTGTCGTAGTTGTTCAAACGAGCTTTAGATTTGGCATGACGACCTTTTGGAGCCATTTTTACCCATTCTAGTTCTCGTTCTAAAGTTTTTCTACGCTTAGATGCTTGTTTCTCTTCTTGAGCCATACGAGTAGTTTTCTGATCAAGCCATGAAGAATAGTTTCCTTTCCATGGTATACCTTCGCCACGGTCTAATTCAAGAATCCATCCTGCTACATTGTCTAAGAAATATCTATCGTGAGTTACAGCAATTACAGTTCCTTTATATTGTTGTAAATGTTGTTCAAGCCAAAGTACCGATTCAGCATCTAAGTGGTTGGTAGGCTCATCAAGTAAAAGTACATCTGGTTCTTTAAGTAGTAATCTACAAAGTGCTACTCTACGACGTTCTCCTCCCGAAAGATTTTTGATAGGAGTATCGCCATCAGGAGTACGTAACGCATCCATCGCTATTTCTAGCTTTGTATCTAACTCCCAAGCGTTTTTAGCATCAATTTCGTCTTGCAAAACAGCTTGACGATTCATTAATTTTTCCATTTTGTCAGGATCAGAGTAAACTTCCTCTAAACCAAACATGTCGTTTATTTTGTTGTACTCGTCTAGTATCGCAATAGTATCTGCAGCACCTTCTCTAACAATGTCGATAACAGTTTTGCTATCGTCAAGTTTAGGCTCCTGCTCTAAGTATCCAACACTGTAATCTTTAGAAAAAACTACATCGCCTTGAAATTCTTTATCTATTCCTGCTATAATTTTTAGAAGGGTTGATTTACCTGAGCCGTTTAGTCCTAGGATACCAATTTTTGCACCATAAAAGAAACTTAGGTAAATGTTTTTAAGAACTGTTTTATTTGCGCTTGAGTAAGTTTTACTCACTCCTGTCATAGAAAATATGACTTTTTTATCGTCTGCCATTTTATAATAAATATTTCAAAAATTGATTTACAAAAATAAAAACTTAAAATAAAGATGTCTTGTATAACACATATTTTTTCGTTTCTTCGTAATTTAGAATCAAAATTAGAAATGAATTTATGATAAAAATGAAATTCAAATACTTGAAATCATTATTGGTTGTAATATTATTGATTACAGCAACAGACTCGTTTTCTCAAAATAAGGTAATATTTAGAACACCATTTTTTGGGCAGATTATTAACCTATTTAATAGACACCCAATAGAGAATGCGCATATTATCAATTTAACAACCACAAAAGGAACAATTTCTAATTACAGAGGAGAGTTTAGAATAGATGTAGCAATTGGCGATACGCTTTATTTTTCTGAGATAGGTTTTCATAGTAAAAAAATGATAGTTGATGAGCAAATGCTAGAGAGACAGAATATAATAAAGCTAATTACTCAAAATTATAAACTTGAAGAAGTAGTTGTTACACCTTACGATTTAACAGGAATTTTGGAAGTAGATGTTAAAAATCTTGTTTCTATTAATGAAAGGAGAAGAGTTAGAATAGGAGGATTAAAATCTTCAGATGAATTAGGTAGAAATGTATATGAAAAACCGAGTATTTTCCAACCTGTTGATTTCATATACAATATATTTGGAGATAGACCTAAAGAGATGCGTAAGCTGAAAAAACTAGAACAGCAAAACCAAGTTAGAGATTTACTGTATCAGAAATACGATAGAGAGTTTTTGATGGAAACGTTAAATCTGTCAAGAAAACAAATAGAGGCTATTCTTAAAAACTGTGATTACGACTCTGATTTTGTAATTCATGCAAACGACCTTCAGATATTACAAGCTGTACTGGGTTGTTATGATAAATATGAGGAATTATTAGAGAAAGATTCCAAGAAGAAGGAATAAGGAGACAGATTGAACAATAAATGTGGTAAGGAGTGTTATTTTTTTAACACTCCTTTCTTTTTGATATAAAATAAGGGGGTGTAGTGAAAAAGCATCTGTTTATCTGTTAGTTATGAAGTTTAATATGTAGAATTGTAGTCATTACAATAAATTGTTAATGTTTTACGTTGAAAAAAATCAATAATAAATAGCATGTTTTATCTGATAAATTATTGTTTAGTCAGGTATTTTTATATTTTTGCGTGATGTGATGTAGTAATTATGTCATAAAAGTGTAAATAATTAACATACTGTTCGCAGTAAATTATAATTCTAAGCATGAGAAATATTATTAGCTTAAAATCATTAGCGGTTGTAGGTTTGACTGTTGCAACTCTTTCAAGTTGTAACTCTATGAAAGACCTTGACAAAGACTATTATTCAGTAAACCCTAATCCATTAGAGGTTCACGGAGGGAAAGTAAAAATTGACATTAAAGGTCAATACCCTGAAAAACTATTCAAAAAAGACGTAGCTGTTGAGTTGACTCCAGAATTACGTTACGAATCTGGAAAGACAGATTTCAAAATGGCTGAATTCCAAGGAGAAGATTATCCTGGAAATGCAACCGTAATACCTTACGAAACAGGTAAAACAGTTTCTTACAGTGATGAGATAGATTATAAACCAGAAATGGCTAACTCTGAATTGTACGTTAACATTAAAGGTAAAAAAGGAGATAAAGTAAAAGAATTTGAAGCTATTAAGATAGCTGACGGTTTTATTACAACTTCTTTATTGGTTCAAGATGATTACCAATCATCTATGGTGCCACCAGCTTATACTCAAACAACTCAGCATGAGCAAGAAGGTTTAGTTAACTTTAAGGTTGCTTCTTCTACTATTAGAAATAGTGAGTTAAAGAAAGATGAGGTTAAAGCAATTAAAACTCTTATAAAGAATGCAGGATCTTATGCTAAGCTTACTATCACAGGTATTTCTTTAGAAGGTTATGCTTCTCCAGAGGGTGAGGATGAATTCAATGCTGAATTATCTGATGATCGTGCAGCAAACGTACAGAAACTTATCGAGAAAGAATTAGACAGAGCAAAAGTTGAGTACCAAGATGGTTTCGTTTCTAAAGTAGGAAAAGGAGCTGACTGGGATGGTGTTTATGCAGCTATTAAAGCTTCAGACATCCAAGATAAAGACATGATTTTACGTTCTCTTGATGACAAGCCATTATTAGAAGATAAAGAGACTACATTAAGATCATTAGCTAGTACTTACGACAAAATTAAAGATGAAATTCTTCCTGTATTACGTAGAACTCACATTGTTGTAAACTATGATTTAGTTGGTAAAACTGATGCTGAGATCAAAACATTGGCTGGAAAGTCTGTTGAAGATTTAAAAGTTGAAATAACTAAAGAAGATGGTACTAAAGCTTACCAAATAGATGCTGAGGAAATTCTTTATGCTGCTAGTATGACAGATTCTAAAGAAGAGAAGCTTGACCTAATGAAAAAAGGTATGGCTTTATATCCAGAAGATTACCGTTTCCCAACAAATGCTGGACACTGTGCTCAAGTATTAGGAAACAATGACGATGCAATTTCTTTCTTCGAAAAAGCTTACCAAGTAGAGGAGAATGATGTAACTATCAACAACCTTGCTGTAGCTAAAGCTCTTAAAGGAGATGTAGAAGGAGCAAACGAATTGTTAGCTAAGTCAACTACTGCTGAAGCTTCTTATAACAGAGGAATTCAAGCAATTAAAGATGGTAACTATTCTGAGGCTATCGATGATATGCAAGGTAAAAACACATTCAACTTAGCTCTTGCTAAAGTATTGAATGGTGATTACGATGGAGCAATCAAAACTTTAAGCGCTGGTGAAGTATCTACAGCTGAAGCTGATTACTTAAGAGCTGTTGCTTCTGCAAGACTTGGAAAATATAATGACGCTAGAGATTTCATTAAATCAGCATCAGAAAAAGATCCTTCATTAGGTGAAAAAGCTAAGACTGATTTAGAATTCAGAGCTATCTATTCACCATCTAAATAAGATGTAAATAAAAATTATATCAAATAGATATTTAAAG
>CAZIYK010000069.1:0-8197 GCA_964543445.1 uncultured Flavobacteriales bacterium | reverse complement strand
TAAATGAGAATGCTACCGATTTTATAAAGTTCAAAACAGATATTCTGTTAAAAGATGCCGAAGGAGATCCTATTAAAAGAGCAGGGTTGATTCGAGAAATTGTTTTGTCTATTTCTAAGATTTCTGATAATATAAAAAGGGAGGTTTACGTACAAGAAACATCTAGACTTTTAAATATTCAGGAGAGTATTTTGTACGATGAGCTTGCACAAATAGATATAAGCGAACAGAAAAAGGAAGAGCAAAATCAGCGTAGAGAGCAATACAAACGTGATAGAGATCAACAGATTCAAAATCCTGGATTGATAATTGTTCCCGATGAGCCACTTCCTGAAATGCCAGGTTTTACTCCGCCGCCAGAAACAAAAATTACCAAACAAGCATATTCTGCCGAAGCTCAAGAGAAAGAGCTGATGAACTTATTATTGGTTTATGGCGATTTTGTGATTGATATACAGGACGATGTAGAAAAGGAAAATGAAGATGGCGAAATAGAAATTGTTAAAGAGATATTTACTACTACTGTTTTAGAAGAGATTGTAGAAAGGCTAGATGAAGATGGCTTGAGTTTCGAAAATCCTTTTTTTGAAGAATTATTCAACGAGATAAAGGAAGGATTAAATGAAGGAGAATTTAGAGCTTCTTCTTATTTCTCAAGGCATAGAAATCCTCAGATAGCATCGTTTGTGGCAGATGTTATTAGCGAGAAATATGAACTTAGCGAGAACTGGAAAAAGAAAGATATATTTATCTTAGGCAAGGAAGAAAAGCTTTCGGCAGCCACAGAGCAAACAATATTGAGTTTCAAAGAAAAACGTATTGAAGCAAAGATAAAAGAGCAAGGAGAGACATTAAAAAATCTTTCCGATGCTTCAGAGATTCAATTAAAAATGCAAGAGATTGTTAAACTTGGAGAGCTAAGAAATCTTATCAGACAAAAATTAAATAGAATAATTTAATCTTCATCATTAGCGATTCTTAGCTATGGAGACTAGTATAAATCTAAATTTCTAGCGTGGGTAATAAGTTCTACCATGTTAGAAACTTCTAACTTTTTTAATAATCTAGTTTTGTATGTGCTAACAGTTTTTTCGTTTATCTCTAATTCCTCAGCGATTTCTTTGTTTCTTTTACCTACTGAAAGAAGCTTAAGAACCTCAATTTCTCTTGTCGATAGTTTTTTGTATAAACGTGATGGACGGTGAGCATTTTCGTCGAAAGCTAATTTTTGTGCTAATTCATTACTTATATAAATACCTCCTTCGTCAATTTTTCTGATTGCAGCCACTATTGTATCAGTATCAGCTTCTTTTGATACAAACCCTGATGCTCCAGCTTTTAATGCACTAATAGCATACACTTTTTCGGGGTGCATACTCAAAATTAAAATTTTAGTGTGAGGGGTGTTTTTTCTGATGTGTCTAATAGCTGTAATGCCATTGATTTTTGGCATGTCAATATCAAGTAAAACAATATCTATATGTTGAGATTTTAATTTGTTTAAAACATCTTCTCCGTCAATTGCTTCATCCACAACGTTTATGTCAGAGATTTGCTTGAAAATCAATCTTAGTCCTTTTCTCACTACAGTATGATCGTCAGCTATTAGTATGTTTATCATTTTAGGTTAATTAGTTATTGTTATTATTTTACATCGATTGATTACAAATTTATCAATTCTTATAGTTTAAAAAATTTATATTTGAATAAATTTAACCACTACATATCAATGAATGAAATTTTCTCTGGATGCATTAATTATTACCTTCTTTTAACTTTAATATTAGCATTATCTATTTTATATGTTTATTGGGAAAGACGATCAAAATTATTGCATGAGCATAAAGAATTAATTAAGGAATTAAATTCTAAGGACAAAGAACTTGATGAGTTGAAATCTGCTCAAGAGGAGAAAAAGTCTCATTTAGAATCATCAAAAATAAAATCTGAAAATGTGAATTTTACGGATGAGAAGCTACTTAATATTGTAGCTCATGATGTAAAAGGACCTTTGAAGTATATGACTAACCTCGCAATGTTGGTGAAGGAAAATTATAGCCATTTATCTGATGAAGAACGTTTAGAAAACCTTGAATTAATTTCTAAAACAGGAAATAAGATTAACGAATTGTTTCAGAATATAATTCAATGGAAAAAGATGCAGTTAGATACCTTCGTGATGCAGAGGGAGATGATAAGTCTGAAGGAATTGGTTCAGGATAATATTGGTTTGTATTTGTCAGGGGCAAAGGTTAAGGGTGTAAGTATTACCAACGAGGTTGATGATTCGGTTTATGTGTGGGGAGATGCAACAATGTTAGGCGTTGTTTTTCAGAATTTGATATCTAACGCTTTAAAATTCACCAATAATGGAGGTGTTGTCAAGATTTATACAACTCCTAAAGAGGATGATGTTGTTGAGGTATCCGTGTCTGATACAGGAATAGGAATGACAGAGGCAGAAGTGGAGAAAATGTTAAACAATAACTTCTTCTTTACCAAGCTAGGTACTTCGGAAGAATTAGGAACAGGATTCGGGATGATGATAGTGCAAGAGATGATTAGTCTTCATCAAAGTGAATTATCAGTAGATAGTACTATCGGGAAAGGCACTAGATTTAGTTTTGTTTTACACGCAGTAAATTAAATTTTACATGACGCATTTTTATCTAATTGAATAATTATGAATAAACTATACTTTTTAATATTCTTATCTCTCACCACTTTAAGTATGAGAGCTCAGGATATAGTTTCTGAAGGTCAATATTTGCAATTTAGTGGAGGTAGCAAATTTGATAGGCTTTACGATAGTTCTATAGGTTCGCAACATTACAGAGGATTTGTTGCGAGTACAAGAATGGCATACGTAAATAATTCTGCAAGTCTGCGATGGTGGGCAGAATTTGAAACAGATGGAGGATTTTATAATTCAATTAACTTTCCTAGTGTTGCCGATAGAGTAGCAAATCAAATTTCAGGAGGTTACAATTTTGGATTTTCAAAACCATTGCACAAGTTTAATGATAAACTATGGCTATGGGGAGGAATGAGTCTTTTCGGAAGGTATTCTTACGTTCAGATTTTACACTATTCCAATAGTGCTCATAATTACACTTTTCTAAATAATATTGGTGTTAATGGACTTTTACAATATGCTTTTAGCATTGGCGATAGGAAGTTGATTTTGGAGTGGTTTATGAATATACCGCTTGCAACTTATTATATGCGACCAGGTTTTAGTATTAATTTTCCAGAAGACAAATTAGGAGAAACAGGTTTCACTAGTTTCAATCAGTTTTATGAGATAGATAGCGAGCTAAGATTGTTGTTTCCTATGAAAAATGGGAATAAAATTGCTCTTGAGTATCATTGGGATTATTACAGTTTGAATACTTTAAATAAAGTTCAATACGGTTCTCATGGAATTTTTGTTACAGCATATTTCAAACTAAATAACAAATAGAATGAAAAAATATTACTACATAATTGGATTGTTGGGAGTTCTATCTTTTTCATCATGCGAGAAGGTTTTAATGGATAAAGAGCTTTCTAGCAAGGCCACTAATAACTTCGAGGTTTTATCAGATGTTATAAGAGAGAAATATTCGTATTTATCGCTAAAGAACATTAATTGGGATTCGATAGTTGATGTTAATAGACCTAAAATAACTGATGGAATGAGTCAGTTAGATGAGTTTAAGGTTTACGATGAAATGCTTTATGCATTAAGAGATGGACATGTAAATTTGAATTCAGGGTTTCAAAGAAGTAGAAATTGGGAATGGTTTTTAGAAAGTCCTTCTAATTTTAATTGGGATATTGTAGAACGTAATTATTTGGGTAAAGATTATTTTATCTCAGGAGGATTGAAGCACACAATTCTAGATGAAGATAAAGAAGATAAATATGGTTATGTTTACTACGGAAGTTTTAGCTCTAGTATGTCATATATAGAATTTGTAAAGGCTTATTTTACAAAGAAGGAAGTTAAGGGTATAATTATTGATGTTAGAAATAATGGCGGTGGTTACTTGAGTAATTCTAAAGATTTTGCAAATGCTTTTGCTGATGAAAAACGATTGGGGTATAGAGAGCGATATAAAACAGGACCAGGTAAAGATGAATTTTCCGATCCTATTGATTGTTATATAGAGCCAGAAGGAGAAAAATGGAATAAGCCAATTGTGATTCTTACTAATAGGAAGTGTTTTAGCTCCACAAGTTTTTTTGTAACAATGATGAAAGAACTTCCAAATGTTACAGTTTTAGGAGACGATACTGGTGGAGGAGCAGGTTTGCCTGTTGATTACACTTTGCCTAATGGATGGTATCTTAGATTTTCTTCAACAAAAGCCACAAATGCTTCAGATGAAGATTTTGAACTTGGAGTTAAAGTTGATGAGTATTTGGATTTGAATCTAATTGATGTACAACACGGAAAAGATACTTTGATAGAAAGAGCTAAAGAGATTATTGAAGAAAACCTAGAAGAGTAGAGCTTTATGAAACTCTAAACTTTAAGTACTTTTTAACTTAACGGACTTAATAACTAACCTTCTAAAAACTCACTAACAATTTCAAAAAATAGTTTAGGTTGTTCGGCATGCAACCAATGTCCCGCATTTGGGATAGGGATTATTTCGTAATTAGGAAAATGGAGGCTAATTATTTCTTCGTCTTCAGGTTTTATATAATCAGATTTTTCTCCATCTAAGAATAGAGTAGGTCCGTCGAAATAAGCTACGTTAGGTAGAGCAATACCTATATTTTTTATGTTGTTTCTGATTACATCAACATTAAATCTAAAAGCTAACTTTCCTTTTTCTTTCCAATACAAACTCTTTAAAATAAACTGTCTTATTCCGTAGTCAGATATTGACTTTGATAATTCTTCGTCTGCTTGTTTTCGAGAATGAATCTGATTTAGGTCTAGTGATGATATTGCATCTAAAATAAAACCATGGCTTACAGGATATTCTTTTGGAGCGATATCGGCAACTATAAGTTTTTTTACTTTAGAAGGATGCATACTAGCAAAGCACATAACCGTTTTGCCACCCATAGAGTGTCCGAGTAGATTTACTTTTCCAAGTTTATGAAAAGAGATATATTCTTCGAGATCGGAAACCATATCTTGGTAAGTCCATGAATCAGAGTGAAAACTTTGACCGTGATTTCGTTGATCTATAACATGCACCTCGTACTTCTCCGCAAATTTCTTGGCAAGAGTTGTCCAATTATCGCCCATGCCAAACAAACCGTGTAGAATTAACAAGGGTTCTCCGTTACCGTAAATTCTCGAAAATAAAACCATTTATTTGTTGTTGTAGTCTGTCATCTCGACCGAAGTGGAGAGATCTCAGCGTTTGATAAGATTTCTCCACTTCGGTCGAAATGACGAATTTTATTAAATGACTATTTCAACTTAGCTAAATACATCTGAATAGTATTCTCTAGTCCTAAATAAAGAGCTTCAGCTATAAGTGCATGACCTATTGAAACCTCGTCTAATCCAGGAATTTCTTTAGCGAAAAATTCAATATTATCAAGGCTTAAATCGTGTCCTGCATTAATTCCTAATCCTAATTCTAAAGCTAACTTGGCAGAATCTACGTAAGGAAGAATAGCTTTTTTATTACCCAATCCATACTGAGTAGCAAATTCTTCGGTATAAAGTTCTACCCTGTCAGTCCCTGTAAGTTTAGCACCTTCAATTAATTTACTATCGGTATCTATGAAAATAGAAGTTCTAATTCCAGCGTTTTTAAATTCAGAAATAACTTCTGTAAGGAAACTTTTGTGTGTTATTGTATCCCAACCTGCATTAGATGTAATAGCATCAGGAGCATCAGGAACCAATGTTACCTGCTCTGGTTTTGTATCTAATACTAGTTTTACAAAATCAGGAGTTGGATTACCTTCGATATTAAATTCAGTAGTAACAATAGGCTTTAGATCTGATACATCTTTTCTAGTGATGTGTCTTTCGTCTGGTCGAGGATGAATAGTTATACCTTGAGCTCCAAATTTTTGAGCGTCAATAGCTACTTGTACAACATTAGGAACATCACCACCTCTTGCATTTCTTAGTGTGGCAATTTTATTGATATTTACACTTAACTTTGTCATGTTTTGAAATTTTAGCGCAAAAGTAATACTTAGAACGTCATTCTATGTATTTTTGTGTAAATTTCTATTTGAAAGAATTATAAATAAAAGGGATTCATCGCATGAGGATTTTTGATTTTATCACAAACGATTTTAAACCATTATCTCCAACTGATACAGTTAATAAGGCAAGGTTGGTGTTTGATACGTATAGGTATGATTATTTGCCAATAGTAGATAATGGATTATTGGTAGGATGTTTGCCCTCTGATTTTAATATAGGAGTAGAAACTAAGGAGTTGATTGGTGATTATGCTGATGTTTTTGAATTGTTCTATGTTCACCCTGATTTTAGTTTGATTGATACATTAAAAGTATTAGGAATAAATGATTCTAATATAGTAATGGTTGTTGACGAAAAGAGACAATATTCGGGGTATGTTACTCAGTATGATGTAATGTCTAGATTGTCAAATACACCTTTTGTTAACGAGATAGGAGGAGTTATTGTTGTAAAAAAGCCTATAGGAGAATATTCTTTTTCAGAAATAGCACAGATTGTAGAATCAGAAAATTCTAAATTATTGGGGATTGTTGTATCTGATTTTATAGGAGAAGATGCAGTCCTTACAATCAAGATTAATAAACTTAGACTTGGCTCAATTGAAGCATCGTTGAAACGTTATGGATACACAATCTTAGAGAGTTATCATGAGAATAGAAATATTGACGATTTGCAGGATAGATACAATTTCTTGATGAGCTACTTGGATGTGTAATTAGAGGATGCAATTAAGTTTTATAGATAAAAGGTGAAATATATAGTCATAAATTTACCTTTGTAAAGAATAAGAAATACCTAAGGATATGAAGGTCGGAATTTATGGTCGTGCGCTAAGTGAAAAAACTAAAATTTATGCTCGTAAATTATTAGATTCATTGATGCAACATAATGTTGAGGTAATTGTAGAAGAAAATTTCTATAAGATATTGAAAAGTTTTGATGTTGTGTTAGGAGAAGTGAAAACGTTCCCTCCAGAATCAATTACCGATCAAGGAATAGACTTGATGTTCACTTTAGGTGGCGATGGTACAATACTAAATGTGTTGAGTATTGTTAAAGATACCGAAATTCCAATAGTAGGAATAAATACAGGTAGGCTTGGCTTTATGGCTACAATACCTAAAGAATTTATTGCTGAAAAGGTAGACTCAATAGTTAAAGGAGAATATAAAATAAAAGAACGTAGATTACTTGAATTAGAAACTTCGGCAGAGGTAGAGAATATGCCGTACAATTTTGCACTCAACGAAATTGCAATAAACAGAAAGGAAACTACATCTATGGTTACCGTTGATGCATATCTCGATGGTGAATATTTAAATTCTTACTGGGGTGATGGGTTGATAATTGCAACACCCACAGGATCTACAGGGTATTCTTTGAGTTGCGGAGGACCTATAGTTATGCCAGGTTCTAATAATTTGGTTTTAACACCTATTGCACCACACAATCTTTACGCTCGTCCTTTTGTTATTCCTGATGATACAGAGATAGAATTACATATCAAAGGTAGGGCAGACAACTACCTTGTTTCTCTAGATTCTAGGTTGGTAACTGTTCCACATGGGATTGTGTTAAAAATAAGAAAATCAAAGTTTGTTGTTAAAATGGTAAGGTTTGAAGAAATGAGATTTCTAAAAACTTTACGTAAAAAGATGCTTTGGGGCGAGGATTATAGAAACGAGTAATATTGAAGTGTTTAGTTGCAAGTTATTGTATTACAGGTGCTTTTCTTTTTGATTTAGCTTGTTGAATTTGCTTTTATGTCTTTAGTAATTGTTCTTGTCAGTGATTTTTATTTGTTCATCACAATAATAATACATCCTTAATGTTATATTAAATGCCTGTTAAGCTTTTAAAGCTTGATTTAATAATTATATTTGCATGGCTCAAATTGCATGGATAGTCCAAAGCAAGCATTTAAGCATTTTACTAAGTAAAATAAGGGATGAAAAGAATTTTTCCACTTTTATTTTTAATGTTTTTATTTAAAGTTTCGTATGCTCAACGCTATGAAGCAGGCTT
>CAZIYK010000068.1:5750-8345 GCA_964543445.1 uncultured Flavobacteriales bacterium | reverse complement strand
CCAAATTTCCACAACTCCATTGTGTCCAGATGTCTAACTTCCCAAGGTTTCTTGCCTGCAATGTCTAAAGCCTCAGGTAGAGCAATTCTATTGATTATCATTCTACGAGCCATAAAAGGATAATCGAATTCTTTTCCGTTGTGGGCACATAGATATGTATCGTAGGAGTTGAATTTTCCATCTAAAAGGTCTTTAAAATCCTCTAGAATTTTCTTTTCATCATCGCCATAAAAAGATTTCACTCTGAAAGTGTGTTTCCCCTCTTTATCAGTGGCAATAATTCCTGCCGAAATACAAACTACTTTCGAAAATTCAGATAGCACACCAGCTCTTTCAGAATAAAACTCTGCAACATCTATTTCGTCATTTCTTTGAAATCTTGTTTTTTTCTCGAAAAGTTCTTGCATAACTTCCGATAATTCATCGAAATTTTCATACTCAGGAACTGTTTCTATATCAAGAAATAGAATTTTATTTAGAGGAATTTGGGTACTCATATCTAGTTATTATAAAGTTTATGACTGCAATACGAATTATGGTTGATACTTTGTGAACCTTTGAGTTATAGCTTATCACAAAGAGCCACAAAGAAGCCTCAAAGAAACACGGAGTTATTGTCTTAAGAAAAATTGTTACTTAAAGGTATGAATTTATTGCGTTGCCTTAACAAACTCTGCCACATCAATCATTGGAGCAACCCAAATTTTATTCTCCTTACTCTTTATGTATTCTAACAATTCTTTGTGAATGGCGGAAGTTGTACTCAAAGGCACTCCTTTTTCAACTCCATGGAAAAGGAAAATAAGTAAAGCTTTTTCTTCTATTGCTTTATCTACTTGCTCTTTAAGTACATCGATATTTTGTCTTTTTACTCCTTTGATAGTAAGGTTGTATAAATCTACTTTTCCTTGATAATTCAATGCATTTTGTACACCTCTTGCTGCTACAAAATAATCTTTCATGTAAGGAACAATAGATTTTCCATCAACGCTGAGGTCGCCACATGTGTAAGCAAAAGTTCTTTTTGTTTTGCCATCAAGAGCTTTTAATAGGGTATTCTGAATTCTAATTTCATCTAGAAATTGTCCAACAGAGTAATTATCTAAATCGTGATCTGGCTTTACCCACTTTCTTTTTAAAGACTTACCATGGCATGGATGATAAACTGTGTGGTTTCCTAATTCGTGCCCTTTTTTAGCCAAAGCTTTCCATTCGTCCATGCGATTATACAAACTTTTGGAATGACCTGGAATATAAAAGGTAGCCTTTAGATTTAGTGAATCTAAAACAGGCAAAACATAATCTAGGTGAGAGTCTGTTGCATCATCGTAGGTTAAAACAACGCAGGCCTGTTTACCATTCCAATAGTTGTTTTTCTGTGCTTTAACTGTTGTAAATGCTATGATAGCTATTGTGAATAAAAATATTTTTTTCATGACTTACTTTTGTAATGCTTTCAATACTTCTTCAACATAGACGTAAAAATCACGTGGATGAGGTTTGCCAGCATCTTTATCATCTCGTTTATGACCTAATCTCACAATTATCAAATCGTATTCTGGCACAACAATTACATATTGACCAAGAATTCCACGCATGAAATATACTTGAGTTCCAAATGCTTTATTTTCCAACCACCACGAATATCCATAATAATCTGCATTAGCAAAAACAGGTTTAACAGATAAATCTACGAAAGAGGAATCAATTATCTGATTGCCATTCCAATTGCCTTTGTGTAACCACAATTTACCGAAACGAGCAAAATCTCTAGCATTAGAATTAAAACAGCAAAAAGCTTTTTCATCGCCATTAGATTTATCTAACATCCACAATGCATCTGTAGAAGCTCCCATGGGTTTCCATAATTTTTCTGATGCGTAGGTGCTCAAACTTCTACCTGTTGCTTTTGCAATAATCATGGCTAAAAGCTGAGTGTTTCCACTTAAATATTTGTACTCTTTGTTTGGCTCTTCTACCACGTTAAGTCCCATAATTAGACTTTTTAGGTCATCACCAAAATATGCTTCAGCCGTTGTAGAAAAAGGAGAAGAATATGTCTCTTCCCAGTCTAATCCTGAGCTCATTCTACTTAAATCGCCAACTGTGAGTTTTGCATTATCTCCTTCGTTGAAGTGTGGAAAGAAATCTCCAACTTTTTGATCTAAGCCCTTTATGTAACCTTCCTGAATAGCCTTTTGCATAAGAATGGTTACGATGGTTTTTGCCATTGAAAAAGAGTTCGACAAGGATTTGGTATTGTATCCTTCCCAATATTTTTCTAAAATAATTTCGTCGTGTTGAATTACTAAGAATGCAACTGATTCAAATTTTTCATTCTCTTCTTTTAATCGGTCACTCATTTCAAGATGAGTAGTTTCAGACTTATACCAAGGTTGATGTCTGCCAGATAAGACCATTCTGTTGCTGAAATCTTTGTAATTATCTATATCTACACCTGTTTTGCCTCTAGCATAAGTTAGAGATATAGCCTTTACTACGTATCCATTTCCTGTTAGGAATAATCCTCCTATTACTATTACGATGATTAGTAATGGCCATTTTAGGAATTTTGTAATTTGTCGCATATAATTT
>CAZIYK010000068.1:4577-5650 GCA_964543445.1 uncultured Flavobacteriales bacterium | reverse complement strand
GGTTAAGATTTACCCAAAGAAATCTCGATAAGTATCCAAAATCACATCAAGGTGATTGTAAATAATTTCAGGATTATCCTCGGTAACAAGTTTCATTCTGTGTTCTTTTATGTTTGGTAGTCCTTTGAAATAATTTGTGTAATGCCTACGCATTTCTCTTACTCCAAGTACTTCTCCTTTCCATTCTATTTCCCATTTCAGATGATTACGAGCAGCTTCAACCCTTTCGGTCATTGTTGGCTGTGCGTGATGCTCTCCTGTAGCAAGGTAATGTTTTATTTCTCTGAATATCCAAGGATTTCCAATAGCAGGACGACCTATCATTACTCCATCTAGCTTGTAATCGTCGAACATCATTTTAGCAATTTCGGGAGTGGTAATGTCGCCATTAACAATAATTGGCATCTCTAAGTTTGGGTTCTCTTTCAATTTTCTGATTGGTTCCCAATTTGCCTCACCTTTGTACATTTGAACTCTTGTACGACCGTGTACTGCCATGGCTTGAACGCCAATTTCTTGCATTCTCTCGGCAACTTCGTCAATAACAATATTTTCGCTATCCCAACCTATTCGAGTTTTTACTGTTACGGGCAAACTTGTAGCTTCGATAACTGCCTTAGTTACTTCAACCATTTTAGGAATATCTCTGAGAATTGCTGATCCCGCTCCTTTTGCTACAACTTTCTTTACAGGACACCCCCAGTTTATATCAATAATATCTGGTTTTGCAATTTCTACAATCTTAGCTGTTTCGGCCATCACATCAGGATTAGCTCCAAAAATCTGAATAGCAACAGGTCTCTCGTAATCGTAAATGTCTAGTTTTTCTCTACTTTTTACAGCATCGCGAATTAATCCTTCCGACGAAATAAATTCGGTATAGAGCATATCTACTCCAAACTGTTTACACAACCTACGGAAAGGTGGATCAGTTACATCTTCCATCGGTGCTAAAAAAAGTGGTTTATCACCCAAATCTATATCGCCTATTTTCATTTTTTTGATGCTTTTGTCTTTAGCTTATTGCTTCTAGCTAGAGGTGTTAAATTATTGATTTTACGAAATTACGAAAA
>CAZIYK010000068.1:0-4477 GCA_964543445.1 uncultured Flavobacteriales bacterium | reverse complement strand
GGTTAAGGTTACTCATCTCTCTTAAAATGACTCAAACACAAACGTATTTTCCCATAAGGAATAGTTTCTTCAAGCTTTTCGTAAATTGGTTTTAATTGCTGATTTCTTCCGCATTCGATGTAAGCACGTTTTACAGCTTTGTACTCATCTAAATCTACAAAATCGAAAATATCTAAACCTTCATCGCTTTCCAATCCACGGGCAATGTGCGACATAACAGTTGTTTCTTGAACCTTTCTAATCTTGGCAATTTCGGCTATAGATTTACCGCTTTTGTACAGTGCGATGGTATCCTTGTAGGCTGCTCCTTTTTTGTTAGCCTTGTTTAAATCCTCATAAATGGCATCGATGAAAGCCTTTCCGTATTTCTCCAATTTATGATCTCCAACTCCCGAAATATTCGACATTTGTTCTTCGTTTATTGGTTTATCTTCAACCATTTGTTGCAAAGTTGCATCACTGAAAATAACGTATGGAGGAACTTTATATTTAGTAGCAAGTTCGGTTCTTACTTTTTTTAGTTTATCGAAAAGTGTACTTTTTATTGGTTTTTCTTTGCGAATTCGTTTTGCCAAAGGCTCAACTTTTTCTCTTACTTTTTTCTTTACCTGTACTAGCTTTATCTTCTTGTTCTTAAAAAGAACTTTGTTTGATAATTCTGTAAGTTTTAATTTATTGTGATCATCGTAGGCAATGTCAAACAAACCTTGATGCAACATCTGTAGCAAGTAATTTTGCCAATCGTTGAATAAGATATCTTTGCCAATCCCAAATGTTTTTAAATCCTGAAAATCGAAAGTCTGATTGTTTAATGTTCCTCTCAAAACATTGATTAATGCTGTGGTTGACAGTTGCTCATTAGAACGATAAATTGTACTCAATGCTTTCTGAGTTATAATTGTTCCATCAAACTGTTTTGGTGGATTTTCACAAACATCGCAGTTTCCACAATCTTCTTCGAGAGTTTCGTTGAAATAGCTCAATAATATTTTACGTCGGCATACAGGCGATTCTGAATAGTCTTGCATGCGTTGAAGCTTTGCTAGTTGTAATTCCTTCTGTCCGCTATCTTCGGCAAACTGACGTAGCTGAACAACATCGGCAAACGAGTAAAATAGTAAAGTATCACTAGGTAAACCGTCACGACCTGCACGACCAATTTCTTGGTAGAAACCCTCCATGTTTTTTGGCATGTTGTAGTGAATTATCCACCTAACATTAGATTTATCTATCCCCATACCAAAAGCTATGGTTGCACAAATTATTGGAGTTTCATCTTTTATAAATCTTTTCTGAATGGCTGCTCTTTCATCAGCTTTTATTCCTGCGTGATAAAATTCGGCATTGTATCCATTTGCTTGTAATTTACTTGCAGTACTTTCGCAATCCTTTCTGCTCAAACAATAAATTATTCCAGATGTATTAGGTCTTTCATTTACGAAATCTAGAATCTTCTTGATTTTGTTTACACCTTGTTCAACTCTTAAATTTAGGTTGGGTCTATCGAAAGATGCAATATGAACATGAGCATGTTCAATATTTAACTGTTTTAATATATCGTTTCTTGTGATTTTATCAGCAGTAGCAGTAAGTGCCATTATTGGAATATTAGGATATTTCTGTTTTAGAAATCCTAATTTTGTGTATTCAGGACGAAAATCATGTCCCCATGACGAAATACAGTGAGCTTCGTCAATAGCAATAAGATTGATATTAGCACTTTGCAAAATTCCAGTAAACTCTGGCGACATCAATTTCTCGGGAGAAACATAAAGCAACTTAGCTTTGTTGCTCATTACGTTATCCATTACCTCTTTTTGTTCGGCAACATTCTGTGTGCTATTAAAAAAGAAAGCATTTATTCCATTAGACCTCAAAGCCATTACTTGGTCTTGCATCAACGAGATTAAAGGAGAAATAACTAAAGTCAATCCATCTTTGGCAAGAGCAGGAATTTGGAAACACAGGGATTTTCCTCCACCTGTGGGCATAAGTACAACTGTATCTTCGTTGTTTAGAGCTTGGTTAATAATTTCTTCCTGCATAGGACGAAACTCATTAAAACCAAAAGTGTTTTTTAAAATTTCTTTAGGAGAAAGGTTGTTGCTTGCCATTTTTTGTAATTCGTTTTTTTGTGGATGCGAAGTTAATCAACAGTTTATGGCATCGCTAATAAAGTTGGGTGAAAAGCTAATAAATTAGTAACCCCTTCGCTAATCTAGTTAATAGAGTAGAGAAGGGGTGATTTTTGTTATTTTGGTATGAGTTTTACAACCTAGTTTTTCAATGCCATGAAATCTAAACCTGTAGGGTTCTGGAATATTCTCAATCCGAACTCATTTGCAACGGCAATTAGATGATCGAAAATGTCAGACTGTATAGCTTCGTAATTTACCCAAGCAGTGTCTGTAGAGAAACAGTAAACCTCTAGAGGTAAGCCTTTTTCTGTAGGTTGCAGTTGACGAACCATTAATGTTTGCTCTTTCGAAATATCATCTCTACTCTTTAAATATTCTTCGGCATATTTACGGAAAACTCCAATATTTGTTTGCTTGCGAATATTTACAACAAGGTCGGGATTCTGAACTTTTGATTTGTTGTATTCAGCAATTTCTTTTTCTTTCTTTTGGATGTAATCCTTTATTAAGTCATATTTAGTAAACTTTTCTAAATCATCATTCTCGATGAATTTTATTGAATTCACATCGAAATTTATAGATCGTTTTATACGTCTAACCCCTGCTTGCGACATTCCTTCCCAGTTTTTTACTGATGAAGATATCAAAGCATAAGTAGGTACAGATGTAATTGTTTTATCCCAATTCTGAATTTTGGCAGTCATTAGGTTTAGCTCTATCAAAGGACCATCGGCATTGTAGGTAGGCATAGATACCCAATCGCCAATTTTTACCATCTTAGAAGCAGACATTTGTATACTCGCTACAAAACCTAAAATTGTATCGCGGAAAACCAAAATTATTACAGCGGTCAATGCTCCTAAAGCTCCAAAAATAGAGTTTAAATCTATTTTTAGGATTATTGAAAATGTAACTATAATTGCAAATAATATAACTACAATCTTTATAAGTTGCGATAAACTTTGTACTGCAATAGATACGTATTGATCTTTTCCTTTGCTCAGCTCAGTTAACGATGAGATTATACTTAGTATTAGCATTACAAGAATCCAAACAAATCCCATGTCGGTAATTTTGTCAACCAACGAAATGAATCCAGGATACTCGTTAAAGAAAATAGGAATGAATGTATCAATCAATAAAATTGGTACAATGTGGGCGATATTGTGAAAAACCCTATTTTCCAAGAATACATCATCCCATTCTACAGTGGTTCTTCTTATAAACTTGTCAACAGCAGCAAGTATAAATCTTCTCGAAAGCCAATCGATCAAAAATATTATTAATACTACTGATACTGCATCAATTACAAGGATGGATGGATGAATCCAAGAATCGGGTAAACTTATCTTTTCGAAAAAAGATGTTAACCATGTATTTACTTCTCGTGTATTTTCTATCTGCATAATACTAAATTTATAGTGTGCAAAAATAGCAATAAGATGTTTGTGTACGAAGTTATGTCATTTGTTTTTTGAAGTTTGTAATTCTGACAGTTTGTCCTATTAGTAGTTTGGAATAATTGTTGTTTATTTGAGGTCGAGTATAAAAAAATGAATAACAAAAAAATATAATAAGATATGGCTTTAATGAAATCATCAAATCCAGCTTTTGGAGATAAGATTTGGAAAAATGTAGATTTTACAATGTCTGCACCAATGACTCTGCAAGGAACGATTAACAAAACATTGTTGTCGTTGTTGCTAGTTATAGCGCCTGCATTGTATGTTTGGGATATATACATGCAAGGAGGAGACACATCAGGAATAATGATAGGAGGTTTCCTAGGAGGTTTTGTGCTTGCTATGGTTACAATATTCAAGAATGATTGGGCTAAGTACACAGTACCTCTTTACGCAGTATTTGAAGGTGCAGCTTTAGGAGGAATTTCAGCAATGTTTGAAGTTTCTTATCCAGGTTTGCCAATGCAAGCTGTCTCTTTGACTTTCGGTACATTTTTGGTAATGCTTTTTGCTTACAAAGCAGGTGTTATTAGAGCTACTGAGAAGTTTAGATCGGTTATGATTGCTGCAATGGGAGGTATAATGTTGGTTTACGTAATCGGATTTGTAATGTCGATGTTTGGAACAACTCCATTTACATACGGAAATTCGTTAATGTCAATAGGATTCTCATTAGTAGTAGTTGTGGTGGCTGCCCTAAGTTTAATCCTTGATTTCGATTTTATTGAAAAAGGAGTAATGCAACAATTACCAAAAAATTACGAGTGGATGGGAGCTTTCGGACTTCTAGTAACTCTAATTTGGTTGTACATGGAGATGTTGAGATTGCTTTCTAAGATTTCTAGTAGAAACTAAAACAAAATCACGTCGTCTCGA
>CAZIYK010000067.1:0-8404 GCA_964543445.1 uncultured Flavobacteriales bacterium | reverse complement strand
GATTACTCACTTACGTAATTTAAATTAATATAAAAATGACACGTAAATTATTAACAGTATTGTTCTTACTACCTATAATAGTTAGTGCTCAGCAAGTACAAAACGTACCTACCATGCAGGTACTTTTCGATTCACTTAAAGTGAATCCTCAGTACAAGAGCAACGAAATTATTATGGAGAAAGCTTTATTGAACAAAAGTTTGGCAAATAGTATGCTATTTCCAAAAATTGATGCTTTTGGAAAATATGACTACTCATCTTCTCCATCAGGGATGGTTCCTGTAGCCCCCAATCATATGATGGGAATGGTAAAAGATCCATCGGTAGCTCAGCCTTTTAGCCAAAATATATTTAGGGTTGGAGTTGGATTCTCAATGCCAATATTTGTGAAATCAATTTTCACTATGGCTGCAAAAGCAAAAATGATGTATCAATCTGCACAAGTAAAAGCAGATATAGATTTGCTGAAAAACGAAGCTGTAATTGTTAGTGCTAATGCAAATCTTATATACATAGAATCATTAGACAAAGCATTAGAAAAGAAAAAAGAATCTCTGCAAACGGTTGAAGAAATTGTAGAAATAAAAGTAAATAACGGTAGAGCACCAGAATCTGCTTTGTTGAAAATTAAAAGTGGGATCAACAATATAGATTTAATGAGAGCTCAGATTGCTTTAAATAGAGAAAAAGCTCTTACATCTATTCAAACTCTTACAGGTTTAAAAATTGACAGTGCAGTTGCAATGATTCAAACCAATACTTACAAAAGTGGCGAATTGAAAGTTTTGGAACCTATGGAAAAGAAAATAGAAGCAACTCGACTAGGATTCAGAGCTGAAAGAGAAAAACTTTATCCCGCACTTGTGCTTAACGGAAACTACAATCATGCTTATGCAAATGCTTACAACAACGATGATGTTGTTAATACAGATTTTACCACTGTTGGGATAACTCTTAAAATTCCAATTTTCGAGAGAGATCAGTATAAAAAAATGAAGCTCGAAAAAATTAATGTTGTAGAACAACAAAACGAATTAGACAAGATGCGTTTAGAGTTTACGGCTGAAGCATCGCAATTAGAAAACAGCCTAGCAATTATCATTAATTCTGAAGATTTATACAAACAGAGCATTGAAGATAAAGAAGAACTACTAAACATTGCTAAAGTTGCTTATAAAAGTGATAGAATGTCTATAGAAGACTATCTGAAGTACGAAGACGATTTACTTTTAGAGAAATCTAATCTTTATAAGATAGAAGCTCAAAAGTGGCAAACACTTATGAAGCTAGCAGTAATTTACGGAAATAATATTGAGGAAATTGTAAAATAGTTATTCGTTTCTGGATGCTCGTTTCGTGATAAGTAACTAGCAACATGAAACCAATCTCCATAAAACAAAAAATAAGATGTCAAAGAAAAATAAATTAATTGCTATCGCCGTGGTTGTTGTGATAGCATTACTCGGAGCATTTAAAGTAAAAAGTGCACGAAACAAAGATGCAAATATGCCAACTGCTAAAGTGTACTCTATTGTGGTATCTACCATTAAACCAGAAATAAAACAAAATCAGCTTACTCTGCCTTACATCGCAGAAACTAAGAACGATAAGGATGTAAAGCTTTCTACAAAAATTGCTGGTCGTGTAAACTATATACTTCCAAGTGGATCAAAAGTTAAGCGTGGCGAAGTTATTGCACGTCTAGATAACACAGGAATCAGCGGAAATACAAAAAGTTTGGAAGCTCAAATAAATGCACAAGAAAAAGTTTTAGCAAATCTAAAAACTACTCACCAACGTACTCTAGATTTATTAGCAGTAAAAGGAGCATCTATAGAGCAATCGCAAATGGAAGAAAGCAAAATTGCAGGAACAGAAGCTCAAATTGAATCTCTTAAACAAAAACTTAGAGAAGCTAAAAACACAAATAGCTACGCTACTATTACCTCGCCAGTTGATGGTATAGTATCTAAAACTATGGTAAACAAAGGAGATGTGGCTATGCCTGGTCATCCTGTTGCAAGTCTTAGTGCCAAAAATGGTTTTTACCTAATGGTTAGAGTTCCTGATAATCTTAAAATCTCAGGAGTATTAATTGATGGTCATAAATACGATGCTATTGCGTTGAATAGTACTTTTCATGGTTTAGAAGAATATAAAGTTTATGTTGACAACGAGAAACTTACTACAGGAAACAGAGAAAAAGTAGATGTAATCATCAACGATAGCAAATCAATATTAGTTCCTTTTGATGCTATATTAAATCGCGAAGGAAAAAGCTATGTACTTGTAGTTGATGGAGACAGAGCAAATCCTATCGAAATAAAAGTTATTGAGTCGGGAGAAGAAGGTGTTATAGTCGACAATAGCAACATTGTAGGTAAAAATATTGTGGTAGCTAAGCAAGACATTTTGTTGAAACTTATTTCTGGAGCTACAGTAATCGTAAAATAAAAAGCCATGTTCGATTTTTTCTATAAACGACCATATCTGCTATATGCAGTTATAGGAGGATTTTTCTTGATGGGAATCTATGCATTGGTAGAATTGCCAAAGAATTTATTTCCAGATGCAAATCCACCACAAGTAGTGGTAATAACAAAAATTCCTGGAGCTACAGCTCAGGTTGCCGCAAACACAGTTTCTAAACCTTTAGAGCAAGAAATTTCTAGATTAGGATTAGTTACAGATGTAAGTTCTATAAACGTAGCTAACTTCTCAATTGTAAAAGTTGAGTTCGACTATAAAAAAAGTTTAAACGCAGCAGCAGTTGATGTTGCAAATGCACTTTCAATTGCAAAAGGAAAACTTCCAGCAAATGTAAACCCTGCTATCTATACCGTTGGTGATTTTACTTTGCCAGTTGATATAATTTCGCTTTCACCAAAAAACGATAATATAGATCTTGCTGATATACGTAAAATAGCAGAGAGTTTCATTAAACCTTACATGCTTGGTAACTCTGATATCGGTAATGTTGAAGTATTTGGAGGTTACGAAAGTTCTATAAACATAGAAGTAGATCCATTCAAAGCAAAAAGTTTCGGAGTTGATTTCGATAAAATTGCTATGGCAATTAAAACCCTTAACAAAGATATCCCTGTTGGATTTGTAAAAGGTGAAAACAATTTCTACACAGTAACTATTTATGGCGAAAAAGACGAAGTAGAAAGTTTGAAAAACATTACTATCATGCCAAATGTTCGCCTTGGCGATGTGGCTGATGTAAGTTGGAGTTATGCAAAACGCACAAGTGGATATTTAGGAAATGGTAAAGATGCTATAGCTCTTGCTATTCAGCGTTCTCCAGGAGGAAGTGTTTTAAGTGTGAGTAATGCTGCTAGAGCAGAAATGAAAAAATTACAAGCAGAATATCCAAATATTAAGTTTGAAATATCAGATACTCAACGCGATTTAATTCAACTTAGCAACGAAAATATGCTTGTTGCATTGCGTGATGCTATATTCTTTACCCTTTTGGTTATACTTATTTTCCTTGGAAACTTCAAAGCTATTGCGGCAGCAACAGTTACTATTCCTATGGTTTTCTTCTCTACTTTAGCTGTTATTTGGCTAACTGGCGGACAGTTAAACATGGTTATCTATACTGCCATTATCCTTGCCCTGGGTATGCTTGCCGATGATGCGGTAGTAGTGCTAGAGAATGTTGAACGGCATATAAATGAACTGGGCGAAGATTTAGAAGTAGCTATCCAAAAAGGAACTAAAGAAGTTATAGCTCCAATTTGGTCTGGTACTATTGCTACAATATTTGTGATTTTCCCATTAATGTTTATTGGAGGATTCCCTGAGAAAATTTTCAAACCTATGATGTTTACTCTTATCATAGCATTGTTAGTTTCATTCTTCCTTTCAATCACATTTATACCTCAACTATTGAAATTGTTCTTCAAAAACGGAACATCTAAAAACAAAGTTGAGCTTTGGTTTGACGAACTTTACGATAAATCTTTCGGTAGATTAGTAAAACCTTATGTGAAAATTATTAAATATTCAAACGGTAAAAACAAAATTGTACGCCGTGTAGTTCTTTCTGCATCAGTTGTCCTTCTACTTATTGTAAGTGTGAAAACTGTAATGCCAACTATTGGTAAAGATGCTATGCCGCCTATGGATACAGGTATTATAAAAGCACAGGTTGCATTTAGTGCAAACGAAACAGTTGATAATTCAGAGAAGAAAATAAAACCATTTATAGAATGGTTGCACGCTCAACCTTGGGTAGTAACAAGTTCTGTAGCCTTTGGTGGCGAAGCAGGAGTATTGAGTTTAGGAAGTGGAAACCTACCTTCTGAAGCTACAATTACTGTAATCTGTGTAAATCGTTTCGAAAGAGATAAAACTATTTGGGAGCTTGAAGGACTTATTCGCGATAAAATTAATCATCTCGAAGGAGTTAAGAAAAGTGATGTTTACGATTTCGGAGCTACAGCTGTATCTTCTATTAAAGCACCAATAGATGCTCGTATAAAATCTGCAACAGTCGATGGACTTGCCGAGAAGTCTCACGAAGTTGCCGAGGCAATGAAAACCGTTGCAGGTCTTACATCTATATCTACAAGTTGGGATAAAGATTTCAGTGAATTTGTGTTAGAAGTTGACGAAAACAAAGCTTTAAGTTATGGTATTACACCATTCCAAATTGCTATGCAAATACCAATAAAAGGTCAGGTAATTAGTCTTAATTCTAACTTACAATCAATGAATGCTCAACCAGTACGTTTGTACATGAAAGGTAAATTCAACGAGAGTATTCAGGCATTGCGTTTGCTTCCTATAAAAACAAAAATGGGAGACATTCCTTTAGAGCAATTAGCTAAAATTTCAAAGAATTTAACTTATGCAAAAATAGAACGAAACAAAATGCTTTACAGTATCGATGTTAGCGGATACCGTTCTACACGACCAATAACTCACCTTACCGATGATACAGAAGCAGCGTTGAGCAAAGTTAATTCAAACAACGATGTAATTATAACTCAAGAAGGAGATATTGCTTCTATCAACGATAGCTTCAAACGTATGTCAAAAGCAATTGGACTAGGAATTGTATTGTTATTAGTTGGACTAATAGCCATTTACAAATCAGTACGTATGGCATTTATTATGATTTTGGTACTTCCACTTTCAATGATAGGTGCAGCGTGGGGAATGTTGCTTTTCCATAAACCAAGTTGTATGCCTAGTATGTTAGGAATACTACTTCTGTTCGGTATCATTATCAAAAATGCGGTACTACTTATAGATTTCTACCAACACTTCAGATCCACAGGAGAGTCACCTTTCGAAAGTGCAATAGAGAGTGTTCAGGTACGTTTCCGTCCGGTAATGATGACAGCGTTTGCTACCATTGCAGGAATGATTCCAATTGCTACAGAACACGCAGTAGGTATGGAACGTTTAAGCCCACTTGCCGATGTCGCTATTGGAGGACTACTTATAGGAACTCTGCTTACTTTGGTATTTGTACCAATGTTTGCCTACATGGTAGAT
The DNA here is from genome assembly GCA_964543445.1 of uncultured Flavobacteriales bacterium. GTDB lineage: Bacteria > Bacteroidota > Bacteroidia > Flavobacteriales > JADGDT01 > JADGDT01. Next base: position 2,890 of record CAZIYK010000067.1, on the reverse strand, counting down.
AACGACAAAAAAGTTAAAAAGATTGAAGAGTAGAGCCTAAATCCGGCTATACGTTTTACTCCTCAAACCAAAAACATGTAAAAACTAAAGCTCGGGAGGAGCTTTCTAAGGTCAGCTCTCCCAAGCTAAGTTTTACTATGTTTTATTTCTGCGGGGTATCACTCCTATCCGGGGCAAAAAAATAAAAATCATTAAATCAATTATTGATAAACAAAAACTACAAACGTACAGATTGTACAAAAAAACTAAAAACATGAAAAAACTAATTTTAGCATTAATGGTAATAGGAGGATTAAGTGCAAACGCACAGTCTAACCCTAGTAAATATGATAATGTTTACAAAAAAGCAGGAACAATAAAAATCATAGACAAGAAAGCAATCGGAGCCGGAACTATGGACAAAACAATGACTATCACTTTAAAAGATGTTGGCGTTTACGATGGTCATATTTGTGCTTGTAATACATTAGGCTTTCTAGTAACCAAAGAAGTAATGAATAAACTTTTTGAAGGTAAAACTCCAATGAGAAACACTATGAATATCAGCATGTCGTCATACACACAAGATATTGTTGATGCAATAGAATTTATTACAGGAAATCGTTTAGATGGAGGCAAGTACACTAATACTAAAAGTGATTTTATAATTGATCCATCATTAGAAGGAAAGCAAGGGACTGTAACTTTCTTATTCGAAAGAAAGGATAACGGGGAAAAAGTAAAAGTTGTTCTAGACAGACAAAAACTATTATCGAAAGAAGAAGCTTATGCTTTCATGCAGATAAAACCAAAAATGGAGAAAAAAATTGCAACAAAAGAAGAAAAAGAACTTTTGAAAAAAGCAACAATTTCAGTAGTTACAAAAGAAATTACAAATATGCCTAAAGGTGCTTTAACTTTTGAGGTAATATAATCTTAAACATGAAGAACTAACCCAAAATCACTATTTATTAAACAAAAAAGACACATATAAAAAACAACAAGGATGGTACTTCATTTTTTAATAATTATACTAGTAGTAGGATTTGTAACAGCAGGATTAAAAATAAGATTCGACAGATTTTTCACCATACTGATGCTAATGTTCGTAATGAAAAAATCTATTTTCGAATCGGTAAATATATTTTTGTGGGTAATTATGCTTGGTGCCTTAATGATAATTATAGGTAACCGAAATAAGATTGCACAGCTACCTAAAGAAATGAAAAAGAAAATGTTTGTTGTAATTCCAGCATTTACATTTTTAGCTTCACTTTTAGGAAGTTTACTTTTTGTTAATTCATCAAACAAAGTGCTTTTAATAACCTTAGGAGTTCTAGCTATTATTTTCGGATTACGTCTAGCATTTATTCACTTCAAAAAACACGAATTAGAATATACCGAAGGCCATCCTGTTATCACAAAACTTTGCGGATTATTAGGCCCGTGGATTAGTGGATTCTCTATAGGTTTTATTGGTACATCACTTAAACCTCTTAAAATTCCATTTGCCATAAAAGTTGGGAAAATGAATATCCAAAAAGTTTATTTAGGAAACGTAATCACCACATTTTTCGCATCGTCTTTTGCAATAATGTGGCACTACATTCTAAGTAAAGAAACTACCATATCTTCATTTTTAGATCAGATGATTTTGGGAATATCTATATGGGCAGGAATTCACGTAGTATTTATTATTTCAGAAAAACTATTTAATGCCAAAGTTAATATGAAATGGCAAAAAGTTTTTCAAATAGTAATAGGTGTAGCACTAATTTTTGCTTCAATAAAAATATTCCGATTAATCTAATTTGTTTGTAAAAATATACCTATACTTAAATAAATTTTTTTTTAATAAAACACACACATTATGGAAAACGAGAAACCAACAGTAGAACAGATTTTAAACAAAATGAGAAAAGGTTTGAATGGTAATTTACCTAAATCAGTTGAATTAGCTGCAGAGGTTATGCCAGAAATGCTTTTCGAACAAGGACGTAGCAAAATGTTTGCAATGCCCGAAGAAGGAGCAATAGACAACGAAAATAGAACATTAATCTATTTAGGAATAGCTATAGCTACAGGTAGCAATACTTGTATCAAAACTATGGTTAGCAAAGCCAAAGCTCTTAATATTTCTGATGAGAAATTAAAAGAAACTTACAAAATTGCTCGCTATGCTGAAGCATCTAGAGTATTTGGAAATGCTGAAGCATTATTTGAGAGCTTAAAAAAATAACATTAGTGGTAAAACCACATTTTTTAGCAAAGAATTATCAATAGTATTTTTTATTATTCTGAGCAATGAGTTAATTGCTCAGAATAATAATTTCAGGATATCATGGCAAGAAAATCAACAGAAGAAAGACAGATAGAAATAAAAACAGCTGTTCTAGATATTATTAGACTAGAAGGAATAAAATCTGTTTCTACAAAAAATATAGCTAAACATACCGGGTTAAGCGAAGGAGCAATTTTTCGTCATTTCAAAACCAAAAGAGATATTATGCTTTCTATCATCGATGATGTATCTGAAAACATGATAGAAAGATTAAAAGATATTTCTGTTGAAGAAATTAGCGCCCGCGAGAGATTGTTTAAAGTTATTTGTAAAGCCATTTCTTATCTAACCGAAAATAATGGTATCACTATTCTGATGTTTACCGAAGCCTCACAAGCCAACGACAAGGAAATGATAGAAAAACTTAACTACGTTTTCAATTCTCATAAAGAGCTTGTAGCAAAAATAATAAACGACGGTAAAGCTGAAGGCATATGGAATAATGAAATCCCGGTTGAGGATGTAACAACACTTTACATGGGAATACCAATTACCCACAATATTAAATTAATACTCTCTGGCCAAGAACACAGCAAAGACTTCTGTAAAAGAATGATGTTTTTATTGGAA
>CAZIYK010000066.1:0-8413 GCA_964543445.1 uncultured Flavobacteriales bacterium | reverse complement strand
TCACCGTAATTATAAATATCAATAAGACCTCCATACTGAAAACCTAAATCTGAGTTATATGTAATTGTTGGTAGTACTCCAAAATTCCATCCTTTTTTTACTTCTGGCTTCTTAACAAGTGTAGAATCTTCCTGAGCTTTAACTGTAATATTTAAAGCAAATATTACAATTAACATTGCGTAGATTTTCTTCATATCAGATTTTATTAGTTAGGACCAAATTCTTAATCGTTAAGAATTAGATACTTATAAAAATAGTGTATTTTATTCACTAATGAAAATTACAACTTCTCGCCACAATGCGGACAGTATCTAGTAGTCATGGTAGTATGATCAAAAGCACAGTGTTTTTTCTTCTTATTTTTATTCTCTATCTCGGTCATAAATGCCGAACTGATAATACCGGTAGGCAATGCTACCAATCCTATACCAAGTAACGCAATTAATCCAGAGATGAATTTACCCAAGCCCGTTACAGGATAAATATCACCATAACCTACGGTTGTGAGGGTAGCCACTGCCCACCAAAACCCTTGACCAATATTCTGGAATGCTTCAGGTTGAGCTTCGTGCTCTATGTAGTACATTAGTGATGATGAAACTATCAATAAGATAAATACCACAAATACCGTTACACCTAATTCTGATTTAGAATTTTTAAGTACACGTCTGATGGTTCTTAATGCTTCTGAATGACGTGATAACTTCATCACTCGCAACAGCCTCAATAAACGTAAAACTCTTATAAATCTTAAATCTATAGTTATAATAAAAGGAATGTAAAAAGGTAATACGGCTAAAAGATCAATAATTCCAAGTGCCGAAGTAACAAATTTTATACGAGATCTAATTGGTGATAAATCGGGGTAAAGCAATGGTGCTGTCCATATTCTAAGGATGTATTCTGTAGAAAAAACTGCAACTGAAAAATACTCAAACAATTGAAAGTACAGATGGTAATGCGTTTCTAACCGTGGATACGATTCCAAGACAATTGCAAAAACGTTGAGTACAATTAATATAGTAATGTATTTGTCGAATACATCACCTCTTTCTGTTTCTGCTCCATCAGAGTAAATTGCATCAAGTACTCTTTCTTGTAAAGTTTTTTTCATTTTCTAAAGAATTTTCATCAGGTTTAGTACTCTGTTTTATCCTCTAACTCTATCCATTTATCAAAAACAAATTTACCTTCGTCTTGAAGGATTTGTTGAGTTTCTATAAGTCGTTTTTCTTTTGGTAAAGCTATTTCTTTGTAGATAAGGCTATCGTCGAAACCAGCTTCAGAAGCATCTTCTTTAGAAGAAGCAAAAACCAACTTTTTTGGACGTGCCCAATATATCGCGCCTAGGCACATAGGGCAAGGTTCGCAAGAAGAATAAATTATACAGTCGTCTAACTGGAAAGAATTAAGGTTTTTACAAGCATCGCGTATCGCTACCATTTCGGCATGAGCAGTAGGGTCGTTTGTAGATGTAACTTTATTATTCCCACGTCCAACAATTTCTCCATTTTTAACAACTATTGCTCCAAAAGGACCTCCTTCTTTATTTGAAATTCCTTTGTTTGCTTGTTTTATCGCTTCTCTTATATAGTATTTATCGTCTTTCATTTTGTTATAGTATAGCTTATTAGATTCAAATCTAACAAAGTATTTCTAAACATTAGCGATTTATAATTGCAAATTGATATTGGTAAATTCAATTTGATGAAGATAGACACGCTAAAAAAATAAGATTTGCCATTTTGATTTGGAGGTAATGGGTAAGTGTAAAAGGCAATAGTTTAAAGCGAAAAAGGTCAAAGATTGTCTCGAAAAAAATCAGTAATAAGTAGCAAATTTCACACCAAAAAACACCTTAAAAAATCTTTCTTGATAATTGTTTGTACATCATTGGTATTTCTTATATGAAATTATATATTTGCGAGCTACTAAAAATAAGGTAGAATTTATTAAAACACAAGGAAAACACTGGCGATTATTTTACACAAGAGTGCTTTCTAGAACGAACAAAAACTATTTGTAATGCAAAACAAAGGTACGATTAGGCTCTTTGCTATATTGTTTGCACTTGTAAGCGTTTACCAACTTTATTTCACATATAAAGCTAAACGCGTAGAGAGTAATGCAGTAGAGTATGCTAAGGGAGACAAAGTAAAACAGCAGTATTACTTAGATTCTATTGCCGATAAGCCGGTAATGACTTTTCTAGGTATAAAAGATTTTACTTATAATGATGTAAAAGAGAAGGAACTTAATTTAGGTCTAGACCTAAAAGGAGGTATCAATGTAATTTTACAAGTTTCAGTAAAAGATATCTTGATTAGTCTTTCAAACGACTCTAACAATCCAGTATTTAATGCTGCTTTAATTAAAGCGTCAGAAGCTCAGGCTAATAGTCAAGAAGATTATTTAACTCTTTTCTTTAAAGCTTTTGACGAAGTAAGTAAAGAAAACGGAGGAAATGTAAAACTTGCTGATGCTGATATCTTCGGAAATAAAGATCTAAGAGGAAAGGTTAACTACGAAATGTCTAATGAGGAAGTTGCTAAAGTTATCCGTGAGGAAGCAGACGGTGCAGTAGATAGAGCGTTCCAAGTTCTTCGTGCTCGTATCGATAAGTTCGGTGTAGCACAACCAAATATTCAACGTCTTGAAAATTCAGGTCGTATTTTGGTTGAACTTCCTGGAGTTAAAGATGCTGAACGTGTTAAGAAATTACTTCAATCAACAGCTCAGTTAGAGTTTTGGGAAACTTATACAAATGATCAAGTATTCCCATACTTACAGTCAGTTAATGCTAGATTAAGAGATTTAGTAGCAACTCCTGTAGCTAAGAAAACAGAAGCTGATAAAGTTGGAGATGCAGCTAAATCAGGAGTAGATGAATTGTTGTCTGAAACAGATGCTAAGTCAGAAAAAGAGACTAAAGTAGATGAAGCTTCAGCAAATAATCCATTATTCAGTATATTAGATCCACGTTCTTACCAAGGTTCACCAGTTATCGGTTATGCTTCTATAAAAGATACAGCTACAATTGATGCATATTTGAATATGCGTGAGGTTAAGGAAATGCTTCCTTCTCATTTACAATTTGTAGAATTCCTTTGGGATGCTAAGCCAGATCCACGTAATGGAAACCGTTTAGCTTTATATGCTATAAAAGGAAACAGAGATGGTGTTCCACCATTAGGAGGAGATGTTATTACAGATGCAAATTCTGATTTCGATCAAACAAACAATATGCCAGTTGTTTCTATGGAAATGAGTAAATCTGGTGCAAGAGAGTGGAAAAAACTTACAACAGAAAATGTAGATAAGTCTATTGCTATTGTTCTTGATGGTTATGTGTATTCTGCTCCAAGAGTAAACGAGCCAATTTCTGGAGGTCGTTCTCAAATTTCAGGTAGATTTACAGTAACAGAATCTCAGGATTTAGCAAACATACTTAAAGCAGGTAAACTTCCTGCTCCAGCACATATTATTCAAGCTGAAATTATTGGACCATCACTTGGTCAGGAAGCTATCGATTCTGGTGTGCTTTCTTTCGGAATTTCATTATTGATAGTATTAGCTTGGATGTTCTTCTATTACGGACAAGCTGGTTGGTTCTCTGATATTGCTCTAGCGGCAAACATCTTGTTCATTTTCGGTGTACTTGCTTCAATTGGAGCCGTACTTACTCTACCTGGTATTGCCGGTATTGTACTTACAATAGGTATGTCGGTGGATGCGAACGTACTTATTTACGAACGTATTCGTGAGGAAATGAAGAAAGGTAAGGGAATGAAACTTGCTATTCAGGATGGATACGGAAATGCATTATCATCAATTGTAGATGCCAACGTAACTACATTGCTTACAGGTGTTATTCTTTATGTATTTGGTACAGGTCCAGTACAAGGATTCGCAACTACATTGATTATAGGTATCCTTACTTCTTTATTCTCAGCTATATTCATCACAAGATTGTTGATAGAGCGTAAGCTTAAAGCAGATAAGTCAATTACTTTCTCTACAGCAGGTACAGAGAATTGGTTCTCTAATCCTCATATAGATTTCTTAGGAAAACGTAAGCTTGCTTATGCAATTTCTGGTACTATTGTTGTATTAGGTTTATTCTCATTATTCACTAGAGGACTTAACCAAGGTGTTGACTTTGTAGGAGGACGTACATTTACTGTTCGTTTCGATCATGCAGTTAAAACAGGTGATGTTGCTAACGAATTAGCTACAGTGTTTATCAACGAAGATGGTAAGCAAATGAAACCTGAAGTGAAAACTTTAGGAGGTCCTAACCAGGTTAAGATTACAACTAAGTATAAGATTGAGAAAGAAGGTCCTGAAACAGATCACGAAGTAAACGAATTGCTTTTCAAAGGTTTGAAAAAGTTCTTACCTGAAGGTTACGAGTACGAGAAGTTTATTGGAGGAGCTGATTCTAATGTAGGAATCATGCAATCAGTAAAAGTTGGTCCAACAATTGCCGATGATATTAAAACATCAGCTGTGGAAGCAATTATGTTCTCGTTGATAGTTGTGTTCTTGTACATCTTGTTGCGTTTCCGTAAAGTAGGATTCTCTGCAGGTGCTGTACTTGCAGTATTCCACGATGCTATTATAGTACTTTCGTTGTTCTCTATTTTACACGGATATTTGCCATTCTCATTAGAGATAGATCAAGCATTCATTGCGGCAATACTTACGGTAATTGGTTACTCGCTGAATGATACCGTGGTAGTGTTCGACCGTATTCGTGAGGTACTTGGCGAGCATCACAAAGGACGTACATTTAAAGTACTAGTAAACGAAGCTGTAAACTCTACATTGAGTCGTACTATTAATACATCGTTAACAACGTTCTTCGTAATCCTTTCTATTTTCATATTTGCTGAAACAATTAGAGGATTCATGTTTGCATTGTTAGTTGGTATTGTAGTAGGTACTTACTCTTCATTATTTATTGCAACTCCTGCGATGTATGATATTGAGCATACACGTAAAAAAGGTCTTGCAAAAGGAGAAGATTAGTAGATCTTTAAATATATAATTTCAAATCACCCTATGGAGCAATCTGTAGGGTGATTTTTTTATAGTGAAAATCCAAAACAAACAGACTATAAGAACTTTATGGATTTAGAGATATTTAGGCTTGTTTATTCATAAATGCTTATGCAATTGGGGGTTAGTTTATAAGTTGATAAAATTGGTTAAACTGATATTAATCATGTTGATTTTTCTAGTTCATATTAAAAAATATTTCATTTTTGATATGTATTAAAGTTTTGAATTTTAATATATGTAAAGAACCAATTATTAACCAATTACTGAAATAATTCAGGGTTAAAGACTAATTATATAAATTGTATTGTACATAACGATTCAATAAACCAGAACTATTAATTAGTAGTTAGCTAAACCAATTGTACAAAATGTCAAGTAATAAAGTTACAAGTACAGAAGTAGAACAGGTTGTTATTAAATTCGCCGGAGATTCTGGTGATGGAATGCAATTAACAGGAACACAGTTTTCGGGTACATCGGCATTGTTAGGAAATGACTTAGCAACGTTTCCAGATTACCCAGCTGAAATTAGAGCTCCACAGGGAACTGTGGCAGGAGTATCAGGATTTCAAGTTCACATCGGAGGAACAGATATACATACACCAGGAGATTATGCTGATGTATTAGTGGCAATGAATCCTGCTGCATTAAAAGCAAACTTACAATGGATTAAAGCATCTAAAACTATCATCGTTGATACTGATAGTTTCAAGAAAAAAGACTTAGCCAAAGCAGGGTGGGATTCAAACCCATTAGAAGATAATACTTTGGACGCTTATAAAGTTATTAAAGCTCCAATTACTTCTATGACAAAAGAAGCATTGAAAGATTTAGGTCTTGATGCTAAAACTATGGCTCGTAGTAAAAACATGTTTACTTTGGGTATGGTTTATTGGATGTTCTCTCGTCCTTGCGATCACACAATTAAATTTTTGAATGAGAAATTTGGAAAGAAAGCTCCTTTAGTGGCAGAAGCAAATATTAGAGCTCTTAAAGCTGGACGTAACTATGCTAGTACTATAGAGGCTATTCCAAATCAAATAAAGATTGTAGGTACTCAAACATTAGAAAAAGGTACTTACCGCAATGTAATGGGTAACCAAGCTACAGCTTGGGGATTCCTTGCTGCATCAGAAAAATCTGGTAGAGATATTTTCTTAGGATCTTATCCTATCACTCCAGCTACTGAGATTCTTCAAGAAGTAGCAAAACACAAGCACTTTGGTGCAAAAGCATTTCAGGCAGAAGATGAAATTGCAGGTGTAGCTTCAACTATTGGTGCATCTTTTGCAGGTTCTCTTCCTATTACTACTACTTCAGGACCAGGATTGGCTCTTAAGGCAGAAGCAATAGGATTAGCTGTAATGACTGAGCTACCATTAGTTGTAGTTGACGTTCAGCGTGGAGGTCCTTCAACAGGATTGCCAACAAAAACTGAGCAGTCAGACTTAATGCAAGCACTTTACGGACGTAATGGAGAGTCTCCTGTGTGTGTGATTGCTGCAAGTAGTCCTGCAGATTGTTTTGACTTTGCTTTTCAATCAGCAAAAGTTGCATTAGAGCATATGACTCCTGTTATTCTTCTTACTGATGGATATTTAGGAAATGGTTCAGCTCCTTGGAAAATTGTTAAGATGGATGAACTTCCTGAGATTGTTCCACCTATAGCAAAAGAAGGAGAAGAGTATTTGCCATACAAACGCGATGCTGAAAAATTAGCTCGTAAGTGGGCTTTACCTGGAACACCAGGATTGGAGCACCGTATTGGAGGTCTTGAAAAAGATGGTATCACAGGAAATGTTTCTTATGTGCCAGAAAACCACCAAGCCATGACAGAGGCTCGTGAGAATAAAGTTAAGAAAATCGCTGATTTCTTACCTGATTTAGAAGTAGAAGGAGCTCAAGAGGGTGACTTACTTGTTGTAGGATGGGGAGGAACAAAAGGTAGTTTGCTTACGACTGTTCGCGATATGAGAGAAGAAGGTAAATCGATAGGTTTAGCACATTTCAACTTCATCAACCCATTACAACGCAATGTAAAAGACGTTTTAAGTAGATATAAGAAAATAGTTGTTGCAGAGCTTAACTTAGGTCAGTTTGCAAATTATTTACGTATGAATTTCCCTGAATTTAAGTACGAGCAGTACAACAAAGTTCAAGGTTTACCTTTTACAACAGTAGAATTGAAAGAAGCGTTTAACAAAATCTTAGACGAGAAATAGTCATGGAAGAAAATAAAGTAAAATATACATTTAAGGATTTTTCAAGCGACCAGGAAGTTAAATGGTGTCCGGGTTGTGGAGATTACGCTATATTAAGTGCAGTACAGAAAGCATTGCCAGAAATGGATACAAAGAAAGAAGATTTTGTTTTCATTTCGGGTATCGGATGTTCTTCTCGTTTTCCATATTACATGGATACATACGGATTCCATACTATTCACGGACGTGGATTAGCTATAGCAACAGGTACAAAACTTGCGAATCCTAAACTTAGTGTTTGGCAAATTACAGGTGATGGTGATGCTATGGCAATTGGAGGTAACCACTTCATTCACGCTATACGTAGAAACGTTGATTTGAACGTACTTTTGTTTAACAACGAAATTTATGGTCTTACAAAAGGTCAGTTTTCGCCAACTACAAAGTTGGGTGTAAAAACTAAAACTTCGCCAGAAGGACAGATTCAAAATCCTTTCAACCCAGGAGAATTAGTAATGGGGGCTAAAGGACGTTTCTTTGCTCGTGCTATGGATAAGAATCCTAAACACATGAAGCAAATTTTCCTTGAGGCAGAAAAGCATAAAGGAACTTCTGTTGTTGAGATTTTAACTAACTGTGTTATTTTCAACGATAAAGTTCACGATGAGTATACTCAGAAAAATGTTCAAGACGATATGTTGTTCTTAGAGCATGGTAAACCTATGACTTTTGGTAAAGACAATGAGTATGGTTTAATGCTACACGGCTTTAAGTTGATTAAAGTTAAGATAGGAGAAAATCATGTTACTATCAGAGATATTCTTGTTCACGATGCACATGCCGAGGAAACAGGTTTAGCTATGATGCTTGTTAATGCAGGAAGAAATGATGATTTACCACGTGTATTTGGAGTTATCCGTTCTGTAAAAGAAGATACTTTTGAGGAGCGTATGCAGAAGCAAGTAGAGCATGTAAGAGAAACTAGTAAATTTGCTAATCTTGATGAGTTATTCGCTAGTGGAGAGACTTGGGAGATAAAGTAATTATTACTCTATAAATAACATTTAAAACGGGAATTCCTTTAAGGAGTTCCCGTTTTTTTTGTTAACAGATTGTTATAATAGATATGATAACCCTCAAAAAAAACG
>CAZIYK010000065.1:0-8439 GCA_964543445.1 uncultured Flavobacteriales bacterium | reverse complement strand
TATGGACACAGGTGCACTTACAACTTTCATGTATGCTTTCCGCGATAGAGAACTTATCAACGACATAATGGAAGAAACTTGTGGAGCTCGACTTACAATGAACTACAACATCATTGGAGGATTGCGTTACGATATTCACGAAAACTTTGTGAAGAGAGTAAAAGAATTCATAGTTCACTTTAAAGAGAAACTTCCTGAGTACGACAACTTACTTTCTAACAATGTTATTTTCCGCAAACGTACCGAAGGTATAGGAATAATGACTAAAGAAGAAGTTATTGCTTACGGAATGAACGGACCTACGGCTCGTGCTTCTGGTTTTGAATGCGATATTCGTAAAAAACTTCCTTACAGTGCTTACGGCATGGTTGATTTCGAAGAAGTTTTACGTACTGAGGGTGATGCTTTTGCTCGTTACAAAGTTCGTATCGACGAAATGTGGCAATCGCTACACATCATTGAGCAGTTAATCGATAAGATTCCTGACGATGAGTTCAGAGTAAAAACTAAACCTATCATCAAACTTCCTAAAGGCGATTTCTTACAACGTGTAGAAACTGCTCGTGGTGATTTTGGTGTATTTGCAATGAGTGATGGTGGTAAAAATCCAACACGTTTCAAATTCCGTTCTCCTAGTTTTGCTAACCTTCACGGTTTAGACAGAATGAGTCAGAATACAAAAATTGCAGATTTAGTTGTTAACTTTTCAACCATTGATGTGGTTGTACCGGATATTGACAGATAAAAATATTAGATATGATATTAGAATTATTAAATCAATTTATGCCGGCTGATGTAGCTTTTTACGTTAATCTAGTAGTTATAGCTGCAATTTATTTAGGAGTATTTGCTCTTTTAGGATTGTTTCTTGTATGGATGGAACGTAGAGTTGCCGGATTTTTTCAATTGCGTTTGGGTCCAAACCGTAGAGGACCAAGCGGATTGTTTCAAACAGTAGCCGATGCTTTAAAACTTGTTTCAAAAGAGCTTACTGCTACCGAGGGTAGAGATAAATTTCTTCACGGAATTGCACCTTACTTCGTTATAGTAACTGCATTAATGGCATTAGCTGTTATTCCTTTTGCTGCAGAGATGCAAGCTTTCGATATAAACCTTGGTGTATTCTTTGTTACTTCTGTAACATCTATGGAGGTTATAGGTATTTTCCTTGCAGGTTGGGCATCAAACAACAAATACTCTCTTATTGGAGGTATGCGTTCTGGTATTCAGATGATCAGTTACGAACTATCAATAGGAATGACTATTGTAACTATGGCTGTATTGGCTGGAACTTTACAATTATCAGAAATTGTTGCAATGCAAAAAGATGGATGGTTTATTTTCACCGGACATATTCCTGCAATTATCGGTTTCATGATATTTATGATAGCTGGTACTGCCGAGAGTAACCGTACTCCTTTCGACTTAGTTGAAGCTGAATCAGAATTAGGAGCAGGTTTCCACTCTGAATATTCAGGTATGGGATTTGCTTACTTCTTCCTTGCTGAGTTTGTAAACATGTTTATAATCTCATCTATGGCTGTAACATTGTTCTTCGGAGGATGGCTTTCGCCTTTCGGTATTACCGATGGAATTCCTTATGTAGGAGTTATATGGTTTGTTGGAAAAACATTAGCAATAGTTTTCTTGATGATGTGGTTCCGTTGGACTTTCCCTCGTTTGCGTATCGATCAGCTTCTAACTTTAGAATGGAAATATTTAATTCCTATTAGTATGGTCAACATTGTTATTATGGCTGTATTAGTTTGGTTAGGGCTAACTTTTTAATAAAGAATTATGAGTTATTTTAAAGATATATTTAACGCAGTTAAAACCCTACTAACGGGTATGAAGATTACCGGAAGGTATTTCTTCGTGAATCTTTTCACTAGAAAAGATGTAATTACAGTTCAGTATCCTGATAACATAGACACTCTAAAAATGTTTGATCGTTTTAGAGGAGAGGTTACAATGTATCACGACGAGAACAACTTGCACCAGTGCGATGCTTGTACTATTTGTGAGAATACTTGTCCTAACGGATCTATTGAGATTATTTGGGATAAAGAAAAAAATCCTGAAACTGGAAAAACACAAAAGGTTTTGGTAAACCACATATACCACTTAGAAATGTGTACTATGTGTGGTGAGTGTATCGAAGCTTGTCCGTCTGACGCTATTGTTTGGGGACAAGATTTCCACCACGTTACTAGAGATAGAGCTAACTTAACTAAAGCTCTTAACAAACCTGGTTCTAAGCTTAATCCTAATTTTGTAAAATCTAAGAAATAATGGAAACAGTTATATTTTATATTGTCGCAATCATCATGGTAGTATTTGCTATGATGTCTGTTACAAGCAGAAACATTATGCGAGCTATTGTATATCTTCTTTTTGTTATGCTTGGATTGGCAGGAGTTTATTTCTTGTTAGAATTTGACTTTTTAGGAGCTGTACAACTTACAGTTTATGCGGGTGGTATTATCATCCTTTACATTACATCTATAATGCTTGTTGAAAAAATTGGAGAATCTCTTGATAAACCAAAACTTTTGCATCAAGTAATTGCTGGCGTTATTACAAGTATCGCTGCAGGTGTATCTCTTTTCGCAATTTACTCTTACAACTTCAACGAAGTTGCAAGTGTTGATAACGTAACTAAAATTTCTGACGTTGGTTTTGCTTTGCTTAACTACGGCGAAAACGGTTACATCCTTCCATTCGAAGTAATAAGTATGTTGTTGCTTGCTGCTATGGTTGGAGCAATTGTTATTGCAAAGAGTTTCAATAAAAAAGAACTTAAAAACTAAGCTTTATGATATTAGGAGTTAGTATATACGAGATCTTAACACTGAGCACTATTATATTTTTTATAGGTGTTTACGGTTTCTTTACTCGAAAAAATCTAATCGGAATGTTAATGTCTGTAGAGTTGATTTTAAACTCAACTGCATTAAACTTCGTGGCTATAAACAAATATTTGTATCCAAATTTAATTGAAGGAAGTATCTTTTCTTTATTTATAATCGCAGTTGCAGCGGCAGAAACAGCTCTTGCTCTTGCCATAATAATTAATCTTTACAGATTAGTTGTTTCGCTGAATACAGATAATTTAGAAACTATGAAAAACTAATTATAATGGATTCTAGTTACACTATATTAATACTGTTAATCCCAATATTCTCATTCTTTTTTCTTGGGTTTAACTTTAGACGAATAAAAGAGCCTACTTCTGGTATTATCGGAACTAGCCTTATTGGTCTTACTGCATTAGTCTCTTATTTTACAGCTTTTCAGTATTTCACTGGAGCTATAGAAGGAGCTATTATTGATGAAGCTTATCACAAGGTTTACACTATGAACATGGTGTGGATTCAGTTTACTGATACTCTTCATATTGACATGGGTATAATGCTTGACCCTATTACTGCAATGATGCTTATTGTTGTTCCTACAATTTCGCTAATGGCTAACATGTATTCTATCGGATACATGCATGGCGAATCAGGATACACAAGATTCTTTGCTTACTTGAGTTTGTTTACATTCTCAATGCTAGGATTGATTTTATCTACTAACATATTTATGATTTACATCTTCTGGGAATTAGTGGGTGTTTCATCTTACTTGTTAATTGGATATTACTACAACAAACCTTCAGCAGTACTTGCTGCTAAGAAAGCCTTCATCGTAACACGTTTTGCTGACTTCGGTTTCCTTATGGGAATTTTGATGTTAGGTTACTACGGTGGTTCATGGGATTTCAAGGTATTGAGCGATTTAGATTTCATCCATAGTTTACAACAAGCTTACGGAGCTGTATTCATGGGATTGTCTATTATTACATGGGCATTGATCTTAATCTTTATGGGTGGTGCTGGTAAATCAGCAATGTTCCCTCTTCACATTTGGTTGCCAGATGCGATGGAAGGTCCAACACCAGTATCTGCATTGATTCACGCTGCTACAATGGTTGTTGCAGGTGTATTCTTAGTAGCACGTTTGTTTGGTCTGTTCTTCTTTATGGACGATGGAGCCGCTCTAAATGTGGTTGCTGCCGTTGGTACATTCTCAACAATTTTTGCTGCGGTAATTGCATTTACTCAATACGATATAAAACGAGTATTGGCATTCTCTACAATGTCTCAAATTGGATACATGATGTTAGCTCTTGGTGTATCAGGTTATTCTGGTCACGATGGACTTGGTTTCATGGCTTCAATGTTCCACTTGTTTACTCACGCAATGTTTAAAGCATTATTGTTCTTAGGAGCTGGATCTATTATCCACGCTGTTCATAGTAACTATATGCAAGATATGGGTGGATTACGCAAGTACATGCCTGTAACTCACATTACATTCTTACTTGCTGCTTTAGCTATATCAGGAATTCCTCCATTGGCTGGATTCTTCAGTAAAGACGAAATTCTTGCTGCTGCTTTCGAAGACAATATGTTAGTATTTGGAGTTGGATATTTGGTAGCAGGTATGACAGCGTTCTACATGTTCCGTTTGTACTTCAGAATTTTCTGGTGGAACGAACCAAATTACGAACACACTCCACACGAGTCACCAAAAACAATGACTATTCCTTTAATGATTTTGGCTGTAATGACAATAATCTCAGGATTTATTCCTTTCCACAGTTTAGTTACTGCTGATGGTCATCACATGGAAACTCATTTCAACTGGATAATGGTTGGTGCATCTGTAGGAATTGGTCTTATAGGTATATTGATAGCAATGTTTATGTACAAAAAAGAAAATACAATTTCTGTTAGATTTAGAGCTGGATTTGGGAATTTCTACAAAGCAGCGTTCGCTAAATTCTATATCGATGAGTTGTATATGTTTATAACAAAGAAAATTATTTTCGAAAAGATATCTGCTCCTTCAGCTTGGTTTGATCGCCATGTTGTAGATGCTTCAATGAACGGAATTGGTAACGGTACTGTTTGGATTTCAGAGAAAATAAAAGGATTACAATCAGGAAGAGTTCAAGACTATGCAATGTTCTTTGTCTCTGGTGTGGTTGTGATAACAATGTTATTCTGGTATTTTTTATAACCTATAGATAAAAAACAAAATGGATATATTATCGTTATTCGTAATAGTACCGGCACTTACAGTAATTGCTTTGATCTTTACAAAAGGTCAGAAAAATTACCGTGTAGTTACGGCGATTGGATCGGCAGTACAAGCTGTTATGGCATTCAATCTTTTGTATCAGTTTTTAGCTTTAAAAAATGCTGGAAATACTGATGTAATGGTTTTTACCCGCGATTTAATGTGGTTTAAATCAATGAACATTCACTACGCTATTGGTGTAGATGGAATTTCAGTACTGATGATTATGCTTACATCTATCATCGTACTTGCAGGAACATTTATTTCTTGGAAAGTTGAAGATTTAGCAAAAGAATTTTTCATATTCTTGATTATTCTTGCTGCCGGAGTTTACGGTTTCTTCATCTCTGTAGATTTATTTACAATGTTTGTATTCTACGAGATTGCAGTAATTCCAATGTACCTACTTATTGGTCTTTGGGGATCTGGTCCTCGTGAGTATTCTGCAATGAAACTTACTTTGATGCTTATGGGAGCTTCTGCCCTATTGCTTGTTTCAATCTTCGGATTGTACTTCAATTCTAATGCTGATGGTGGAGCTTTAACTTTCAATATTTTTGAAATTGCCCAAGTTCATATTCCTTTAGCAGCTCAGAAGTTATTCTTCCCACTTGCATTTATTGGATTTGCCGTTATCGGTGCTTTATTCCCATTCCACACTTGGTCTCCTGATGGTCATGCTTCGGCACCAACAGCAGTATCAATGTTACACGCAGGTGTATTGATGAAATTAGGTGGATATGGTGTTTTCCGTATCGCAATGTTCTTGATGCCAGAAGGTGCACACTATTGGAGTTCTTTCTTCATGATACTAGCTGTAATAGGTGTTGCTTACGGAGCTATTTCTGCAATTAGTCAAACAGACCTTAAGTACATTAATGCTTACTCTTCGGTTTCTCACCTTGGTATGGTTCTTTTAGCTTTACTAATGATGAACGAAGTTGCATGGAGAGGTGCTATGTTGCAATCTCTTTCTCACGGATTCATCACATCGTTATTCTTTGCCTTAATTGGTATAGTTTACGGTAGAACTCATACGCGAGATATTGCCAAAATGGGAGGATTGATGACTATAATGCCTGTAGTAGGAACACTATATGTAATTGCAGGTATGGCAAACCTTGGTCTTCCTGGTTTCTCTGGATTTACAGCAGAAATGAACATTTTTGTTGGAGCTTTCGAACATCCTGATATGTTCCACCGTGTAATCACTGTAATTGCAGTTTCTGCAATTGTTACAACAGCTGTTTACATGTTGCGTTTGATTGGAAAAATTATGATGGGACCTGTAATGGATGAGTACAAACACTTACCACAAATTACATGGTACGAGAAAGCAGGTACTTTTGTACTTGTATTATTCAGTATGCTTATCGGTATTTTCCCATTCTTTTGGAGTGATATTATCGACGAAGCTATCAAACCATTTATACACGGAATATTATCAGTTTAAAAATATAGAAAGATGGATTTAAACACTTTTTTATTAATGAGACACGAGATAGTATTATCTATCGTGATTCTCTTATTGTTGTTAGCCGACGCTTTCTGTACAGAAAAGAAAAGGATTAACACAGTTGCAGTTGTACTTTTCGGTATTTATACTGCTATAGGATTTATTCCTATGGAATCAGGTACAATATTTGGAGGAATGTATCAAACTACTCCACTTACAGTTGCTTTCAAAAACTTCTTAAATGTTGGAGTATTCTTATTACTTATGATTTCAGTATCATGGGTAAACAAGAAAATGCTTCCTCTACAAAAAGTTGGAGAATACTACATACTAATGCTTTCTTCATTGCTAGGTATGTTGTTTATGATTTCGGCAGGAAACTTCTTGATGCTTTACATAGGTTTAGAGCTTGCTACTTTGCCTGTTGCTGCACTTGCATCTTACGATATGTTTAATCGCAAATCGTCAGAGTCTGGTATCAAATTAATCTTATCGGCTGCATTGTCTTCGGGAGTACTTTTATTTGGTATCTCAATGACTTACGCTATTACAGGATCAATGTATTTTGATATTGTTGCTGGTAATATTGCAGGTACTTATTTAGGAATACTTGCTTTAGTAATGATTTTTGCAGGATTTGCATTCAAGATTTCGTTAGTTCCTTTCCACTTCTGGACAGCTGATGTTTACGAAGGAGCTCCTACACCTGTTACAAGTTACTTATCAGTAATTTCTAAAGGTGCTGCAGTATTCACATTGATGATTCTTTTATTCAAGGTTTTCCCTGATATGAGAGAAATGTGGACTTGGTTGCTTTACGGAATTTCAATTCTTACAATGTTTGTTGGTAACTTATTCGCTTTGCGTCAAAAGAACCTTCAACGTTTCATGGCATTTTCATCGGTTGCTCAAGCAGGATTTATCCTTTTAGGATTCCTTAGTGCCGATCAGCTTGCTGTAAGTGCTATTGTTTACTTCGTAGCTATTTACATTTTGTCAAACATAGTTGTATTCGCTGCTATACAAGCAGTGGGTGTTGCAAGTGGCAAATACGAAATGGACGATTATACAGGTCTTTACAGAACTAATCCTTTAATAAGTATCGCACTTATGCTAGGTTTATTCTCTTTGGCAGGTATCCCTCCTATCGCAGGATTCTTCGGGAAATTCTTCCTTTATACTTCTGCTGCAAGTATGGGATTCTATGGCTTGGTATTCATAGCTGTTGTAAACGTAACAATTTCTCTTTACTACTACTTATTAGTAATTAGAGCATCATGGTTACGTAAATCTGACGACTCTATTCCTTATTTCGAAAGCGATAAGTTTATGAAAGTTGGTTTGGCTGTAGCTACTGCTTCTTTACTAATTTTAGGAGTTGCTAGTCCATTCTACGATTACATTTATCAATTGAGTAACATTTTTAATTAATCTTTATTATGGCTTTAACATATAAACATACATTTGGAAAAATTGGCGACACTCGTGTTACCTTTGTTGAAAAAGGCATAACTAAAGAACGTATGGAGTTCTTAAAAGATCTTTTAGAATTCAACGGATTTAATGTTATAATCGAGGAAAAAGCTTCTAAAAAAGAAGACGAAGATCCTACTTACACAGTTGCCGTAGATGATATGATGTTCAACCCTATAAACTGGGTTTACGACAGACGTTTAAGAACTCAAGACGGACGTATAGTTACTCACGAATACTGGGAAAAAGGTGGTGGAGAAACTAAACCTCAATATTGGGAAAAACGCTACGAAAATGAACAAAAAGGTTTCTACAGAGATTAATTCCTTTTTTTGATATAATCAGAAATGCCACTTCTATTTTTAGTAGTGGCATTTTTTATG